>CAZKCX010000130.1:0-12281 GCA_964550865.1 uncultured Planctomycetales bacterium | reverse complement strand
TCAACAGCTACCACGACTACGCCGTGTGCCTGGGCGGCGTGTGCCTGATCGGACTGGACAGCGGCACCAACTATAAGCAGAGCCGGGGGGCCTACAATCCCGTGCTGGACAACGAAGGCACGGGTCTTCTCGACGAGCAAATCGCCTGGTTGGAGTCCACGCTTCCACGACTCCCGCGCGATACCGTTCGCCTGGCGATGATGCACTTCCCCGCCGTGAGCCAGTTCGGCAACCGCGCGTCGATCCACTTCCACCGCGAGCGCTTCAAGACACTCTGCGAAACCAGCGACGTTCGGCTCGTCCTGGCGGGCCACACGCACGTGAACGCCGTGTACGACGCGAACGAGAAGCTATACATGGTCGGTCAGCCCCCGAGGACCCGGCCCTGCTACCTGCAATCGGCGACGGCCACGTCGCACACCCGCGCGCCGTTCTTGCCGTATTCCTACCGCATCGTCCGCATCCGAAACGCAAAAGTCGCGTCCTACAGCTACGATACGAACAACGACGGCAGGCCGGACGGGGCGAGCAGCGTGCCCGTCGGCCGCTTGACCGTGAGCTTCGAGCCGTCGAGCCAGGCCGGCAAGCGCCAGCTTCTGGCACGAATCCGCAACGACCTCAACGAGGGCTTCGACGACGCGAGGGTGACGCTCCGCGTCCCACGAGATTGGGGCACCTCGTTTGAAGTGAAAGGGGGCGAACTCCTTGTCGTCATGCCGGACGGGCAACATCACCTCGTGAAGGTTCAATGCACACTCCCCCCGCGTAGCGAGCACATTGTTCGTCTTCGATCACGATGAATCGACAACCCGGCGTGATTGCACGCCTTCTGATCGATGCTCTGAGGTGTCGATGTGTCGACGTGTGGACTTGTCGATGTTTCGATTTGTTGACGTGTCGACTTGTTACGATGCGGCGTCCGCCGCCAGACGATCCATGACTTCCTGCGGGATGTCGAAGTTGCTGAAGACGTTCTGCACGTCGTCGTGATCTTCCAGCGACTCCATGAGATTGAGGATCTTTCGGCCGTCGTCGACGTCGAGCGTGACGGTGCTTGCGGGCACCATGCTGAGCTCGGCCACGTCCGGCTTCAGACCCGCGTCGGCAAAGGCCTGCTTAACCTCCTCGAACCGATCGGGGTCGCACGTGATCTCCCAGACGTTGCCGTCCTGTCGGTAATCGCCGTCGCCGGTGATGGCGATTTCCATGATCTGCTCCTCGTCGGCGGCGTCCTTACCGACCGTGAACAGTCCGCGCCGCGAGAACATGAAGCCCACGCAGTTCGTCGAGCCGAGGCTTCCGCCGCTCCGCTCGAAGATCTTGCGCAGCTCGCCCGCCGTCCGGTTGCGGTTGTCCGTGAGCGAGGCGGCCATCACGGCTACGCCGCTCGGGCCGTAGCCTTCGTAGACGACCTCCTCGTATTCGGCTCCCTCGAGCTCTCCCGTGCCGCGCTTGACGGCCTTCTCGATCGTGTCCTTGGGCATGTTGGCTTCTTTGGCCTTGTCGACCGCGTACCGCAGGGAGAGGTTCTGCGTGGGATCCCCGCCACCGGCCTTGGCCGCAACGATGATGTTGCGCGCCAGCTTGCTCCAAAGCCTGCCCCGCTTGGAATCGACGATGGCCTTCTTGTGCTTGATACTTGCCCAATGCGAATGACCTGCCACGACTTGCTCCTCTCGCGAAGGGTTCTGCTTTCGTGAATCGCCTTCCGACCCGCGTGTCGACCGCCGGATGTGGGACCGAAACCCTATTTCGCGGAAGCACCGACCTCCGCCCGTGCGGGGCGGGTCTCGGTTCGTGTCGGTGCCACGACCGCCGCCACGGGCGGCTCATCGCCCTGCTTCACCGCAGCAAGCTTCTTGCGGACGCGCGACAGGACGTCCGGATCGGACGGCTCCTTACCCTCTTCCTGGTCCTTCTCGGCCAATGCTACCGCCTTCCGCCAACTCTGACCGGCCTCCTCCCGCCGGCCGAGCCGCCATAGGGCGTCCCCCAGGTGATCGAAGATCACCGGGTCCCCCCCCCCTTGGGCACGGCTGGCCTTGCGGAGATACTCCACCGCGCCGGCGAAATCGCCCTTCTTGTAGAGCACCCAACCCAGGCTGTCCATGTACGCCGCGTTGCGAGGCTCCTCCCCGAGGGCGAAGCGTATCATCTTCTCGGCTTGGTCGAGGTTGTGTCCCGCATCGGCCATCGTGTAGCCCAGGTCGTTGTTGACGCCGGGGTCCTTCGGGTCTTTCTCATAGAGCTTCTGCATTTCGCGTTCGGCCTGGGCCATCTTGCCCTGGCGTTGGTAGACCAGGACGAGCAGACGCGTCATCGCGAGCCGGCTCTCGTCGTCGTCGGCATGCGCCTGGGCCTTCTGGGCGACGGCAAGAGCCCGCGCAAGCTGACCGGCCTCGAGATAGGTCATGATTCGGAAGCGCGCGACGAGCTCGTCGTTCTCTCGGCCCGGCAGGTCCTCGAGCAGCTTTAGTGCGCGATCGTAATCGTCCGCCTCCAGATAGCTCTGCGCGAGCATCATCTGGTAGACCTGCGGCCGGTCGGTCGCGACCATCGCGTTCCTGCAAAGCTCGACGGCGTCGTCGTAGCGCTTGGCCCGGGTCATGGCCAGCCAGAGCTGCCTCAGCAGGGCTCGGTTCGAGGGATCCTTCTCCAGCCAGGAGACCAGCGTCTCGATCGCTTCCTCGTGGCGATCCGCCGCGGCGTAGACCGACAGCAGCATCGAGCGGCGCTCGAGCCGCTGCGCGTCGGCCTTGCGCTTCTCCTGACGGTCCTGCGAGGGCGATTGCACCGGCGTCCCGCCTAGCCACGTCTTCGCGAGCGCCACGGCCCGTTCGTCCTTGCCGGCTTCGTGCAAGGCCTCGAGCAGCATTCGCTGGGCGGTCAGGCTGTCGGAGTCTTCCCGATGCCACGCCTCGGCCAGGGCAATCGCCTCGTCATTCTCGTCCGCCGCGGCGTAGATGCCGATGAGCCGAAGATAGTACGCGGCCCGCCGGCCCGTCTGCTCGGAGCGTTCGAGCAACTGTCGAAACAGCTCGGCCGCTCGCTCGTAGTCCTGCTGATCCAGATACGTCTCCGCCAGCGCGATCATCCACGCCGGTCGGAACGGGTGCTCGCGCAGCAAGCCAAGCAGCACCTTCTTGGCGCTCTCGAAGTCCAGCCGTTTGCGGCATAGCTGCGCCATCAGCAGCCGGGCCTTTGGGTGCCCCGGCGAGAGCTCCAAGACCTTGTCGACCAACTTCCCCGCGTCCTCGTAGTCCTTGGTCGAGTAGTAGCTCAACGCCAGGTCGTAGTACGTCTCGGCGTCCTTCGGCTCGTTCTCGAGCAGCTTGTTGAGAAGGTAGCGGTACCGGTTCATGTCGCCGCCGGAGCGAAGCACGGCGAGGCACCGACCGAGCACGCCGCGTTTCACCCCCGCCCGTTGGAGTTGGACGAGAATGCGCTGGGCCTCCTTCGCATCCCCCCGGCTGATCAACAGTCGCACCAGACGTTCGCCCGCCTCATCACTGCTCGGGGCGATGGACAATGCCTGTTGATACATCTTCTGGGCAAGGTTCTTCTGTCCCATCCGTTCGTACAGCTTGCCGAGGGAGATCATGGCCGGCACGCTCTTCGGCTGCGACTCGATCACCTCCTTGTAGGCCTCGATCGCCTCGGTGGCCTCGTCCAAACCGTCGTAGCCCTGGGCGAGGAGATAGGTCGTCACGGGCGTGCGACCGCTGGCCTTCTCGGCCCGCTTGGCGACCTCGATGGCCTTGGACCACTCGTAGCGGTCCAGGTGGAGCTTCCCCAAGGACAGGTAGGCCAAGAGGAAATCCTCTTTGATCTCCGTCGTCCGGTTGAACAGACGAATCGCCGTCTCCGGACGATCGGCATACATCGCCGTCATGCCGAGCACATAGCTCAGCGCGTAGTCGTCCGGGGCCTCTCCGAGGATCGCGTCGCTTTGGGCGACGATCGCCCTGGCGGTCTCGGTCGTGCCGCCGATCTTGCCCAGCACGCGGATCACACCGGTGTGGTTCTCTCGACCCGCGCGGAGCGCCTGGGCCAACACGCGCATCGCCTCCCCGTACCGCTCATGCTCCGTCAGCAAGCTGGCAAGCCGAACGTAGGCCTCGGTCAACTTGGGATAATCCTGCACCAATCGGCGAAGGACCCTCTCGGCGTTGGACATTTGGTTCATGCCGATCAACGCATCGGCCAGCATCACGCCCAGGTCGTGCCGATCCGGGTGCTCCGCTTGGAGACGTTCCAGCGTTTGGGTCAGCTCACGCGGCGTGCCGAGGTCGCGATAGATCCACCCGAAGAGCTCGAGCCCCGCCTTGCGGTGCTCCTTCCCCAAGAGCAGCTCCTCTGCGATGGCGATCGCCTCGTCGAGCCGACCGCATCGCGTCAAGGCCTGGGCGTACCGCACCTGGGTCCGGAAGTCATCGGGTTGGAATTCCAACGCCCGCTCGAAGGCGGCGGCCGCCTGCTCATAGCGATGCAAGATCAAGGCCGCGCGGCCGATGGCCAGCGGTGCGATCGCGTGTTGCGTCCGCGCGAGCGTCACCAGCTCTCGATCTCGCCAGAGGTGTCCCCGAGGATCCGCGGTCGCGCGCTCGTACGCCTCGAGCTGCTTGATGGCCGCCGCCAGATAGCCTTGCTTGAGCAAGACGTCCCCGAGACCGAAGTGCGTCATGACGGTCTCGGCGCGGTCCGGCTGGGCGTCCTCGGCCTGCAAGGCCAGCCGATACCGACGCAGCGCGGCTTCCCAATCCTTGTCCTTGGCGGCGAGTCGGCCGAGAAGGTACTGCGGGGTGATGCTGCCCGGACGAAGCTTGGCGGCTTCCCGGAGGTGGTTCCGCGCCTGACCGGCATTCCCCGCCCGCAGCGCGGCGCGCCCGAGCAGCAGATGGATGTCATAGCTCCCCGGATCGTAGCGGAGCGCCTCCTCGAGTTCCGCGATGGCCTCCGTGTTCATCCAACGGTGGTAGTGATCGCGGGCGGCGAGATAGTGCTTGACGGCCTGCGAGGGAATCGCGCGGTTGGGATCTTCCTTGGGTTCGGGGGGCTCGACGATGGGTGGGATGCTCTCCAACGGCAGGAGCGCCTTGGCCGGATCATCGGCCGCGGCTTCGCCGGCGGGCGTCGTCGTCGGACGCGAGGTCGCCTTGGAGGCTTTCCCCATCGCACCGGATCCGGCTTCGGCGGATGGATCGGCGACCTTTGGGGACAACAAGCTGCAGCCCGACAGACCGGCCACGACAAGGACCAGAACCCACGCCAGCAGGCGCCAGGGTGTATCTCGCATCGGGGACTCCTACGGGATTACCTTGTTCAGGCCATAGGTAATGATGCCTGAGGCTCCCGCCTGTTTCAACGCGGGCACGAGCTCGCGCTCCACGCACTCCTCGAGGATCACCTCGACGGCGACGTAACGTTCGTCTGCCAAGGAGGATATCGTCGGCGAAAGCTCAGACGGCAGCAGGGACGTCACCTTCTCCAGATCGTCTCGAGCGACGTTCATTTTCAGACCGACTTTCTGGCGTGCCTCGATCGCCGCCCGAAGCAGCAACGCGACGGACTCGATCTTCTTGCGCTTCCACGCGTCCGCCCAGGCCTCGTGGTTGGCGATCAGTCGGGTCGTGCTGGTCATGATGGTGGCGACGACGCGCAGGTCGTTTGCGGCCAGGCTCGAGCCCGTCTCGGTCACGTCGACGATGCCGTCGAGCAGACGTGCCTTGACCTCGGTGGCCCCCCAGCTGAACTCGACCCTGGCGGTGACCCCGTGCTCGGCGAAGAATCGGCGTGTGACGTTCACCAGCTCGCTGGCGACGATCTTGCCTTCGAAATCCTTCACGTCCCGGATGCTCGACTCGTTCGGGACGGCCAGCACCCATCGGACCGGGCGCGAGGTCGCCTTGGCGTAGACCAGCTCGCAGACCTCGACCACGTCGCTCTCGTTCTCGCAGATCCAGTCATGCCCCGTCAGCCCCATGTCGACGACCCCGTCCTCCACGTACCGGCTCATCTCCTGCGCGCGAAACATCACGCAGTGGATCTCGGGGTCGTCGATGGACGGGAAGTAGCTCCGCGAACTGACGCGAATGCCATAGCCGGCTCGATCGAATAGGTCCAGCGTGGACTCCGACAGGCTTCCTTTCGGAATGCCGATACGCAACACAGGGCTCGACTCCGACACGGACGTACTCCTCGTTCGGGTTGGGCGGGGTTCGCCCTCGGTAGGCTGACCGCGTTAGCGAGACTTCGCGGTCGACTTCTTGGAGGTCTTCTTTCGCTTCCCGCCGGCTCGCTTGGTCTTCTTGGTCCTTCCAGCGGCCTTGGTTGATCGTTTCGTGGCCTTCTTCGCCTTCTTGGCCTTGGTCTTCTTGCTCTTGGTCGACTTGGTGGCCTTCTTCTTCGTCGTCTTTCGCCCGCTCTTGGGCACGACCTGCTTATACCGATCCTCCGCGTACCGCCGCAGCAGGACCGTGAACGCCTTGGCGTTGGCGGCCGACACATTCCGCTCGAGGAAGGCCTGCACCTCCTCGACGTCGGCCTCGGGGTGAACGAGATCCTCGGCACGCAAAACGGCCAAGGTGTTCTCGTCGACGGGGATGGCATGGCCGTCCAGCGAGAAGAGCATCACCCCGGCCGCGGCGGCGAAATCCATGCCGTCCATCTCCTCGAGGATCTTGCGCCCCTCGCGCTTGCCCTTGTCCCGCAGCGCCTCGATGCTCAGCTCGTCGTAGCGGGCGAAGACGGCGGTGAGGACCTTGCCGATCGCCTTGGCCTTCCGCGTGGCGTGGGGGAAGCCCGGCCCCATCAACTCAATCAGCTCCGCCGGCGAGCTCACGCGAAGCTCGTTGCGGTCCACCATGGCGTCGTTCATCGCGCGCAACGCCTTTTCCGCCTTGGCGACCGTCGTGCCGTGATGCAGGATGCCGAACAGGGCCTGGTCAATCGGGTCGGTCGCTTCGGGGACCTCCGGCGTACCGTACTCCTTCTTCAGACGCGTAAACAGCCGCTTGATCTTGCGGGCATACTCCGTCCCTTGTTTCATCGGCTCTCTCCCGGTGAGACCCGTTCGTCCGCCTCTTGCCCGGTGCCTTCGGCCGGCTCCCCGCGGTCGGGCGCCGGCACTTCCGGGGACCCGGAGACGTCTTGGCCCGCTTCCGCCGCTTCGCGCATTCGCCGCTCCTCGCTGATCTGGTCGATCAGCTCAAGGGTCCGCAGCTGGTTCTTGATGCCCCGGTCGGTCACGAAGCGAATCTGCGGGCAATGGCGGGTCGTGAGCTTTTTGGCCAACAAGGACTGCAGATAGCCGCGGGCCGCGCCCAGACCCTGCATGGTCTTGCGCTCCTCCGACTCACCGCCCATCACGCTCACGTACACGTTGGCGTGCATCAGGTCTCCGCTCACCTCCACGCGCGTGATGCTGGCAAACGTCGAGATCCTCGGGTCGGACAGCTTCTTCTGAATGCCCAGACTCAGAACCTGTCGAATCGTGCTGGCCACCTTCTCTGTACGGCGAGACATCTCGGTCAAACCCATCCTTTCGGGCCGCTCCCGATGCGCCCGGTTCCTCGGCTCACCACAGCTCGATGTCGTAGTCCACCAGACTCGCGTCCCGAACCATGCGAAGCTGATCCACGATCTTGTCCAGACAGCTCCGCACGAACCGCGAGTCGTTGGAGACCATCGCGACGCCCAGGACGGCCTCCCGGCGCGACTCCAACGAATCCACCTCCGCCACCGAGACGTTGTATCGGTTCACGAGCCGGTCCTTCAGGCCCTTCACGACACGTCGTTTGTCCTTGAGGCTGAGCGAGCCGGGCACGACCATCTGCGCTCGCAACACCCCGACAATCATCCTCGTCCGTCCCGGAGGATCTGTTCGCCGCAGAGGACTCGATGAGCCCCTTCCGGCCGTCCTCTCGCATGTCACTCAGGCTACGCGCGAGCCGATCCGTGCCCGCGGCGTCGCACCCGGTCTCATCCGCTGAGCGTCCGGGCCACCTCCAAGACTTCGTACGCCTCCAGCACGTCGCCGGCGTGCACGTCGTCGAATCCCTGGATCTTCAGGCCGCACTCGAGTCCCGCCCGCACCTCACGGACATCGTCCTTGACGCGTCGCAGGGAGGCGATCTCGCAGTTGTCCCGGACGACGGCATTGTCGCGAATCACGCGGACGCGGTGGTTTCGGGACACCGTCCCGTCGGTGACGTAGCAGCCCGCGACCTTGCCGACCCGACCGATGTTGAAGACCTGACGCACTTCGAGCCGGCCGCGGTATTCTTCCTTCTGCTCCGGCTCGAGCAGCCCTTCCAGGGCCTTTCGGATGTCGTCCGTTACCTCGTAGATCACGCGATACAGTCGGACGTCGACGCCCAGATCCTGCGCCATGCGGCGCGCGTTCTCCTCGGCCACGACCCAGAAGCCGATGACGATCGCCCCGGACGTCGAGGCCAACATCACGTCTCCCTCGGTGACGGCACCGATGCCGTCCAGGATGATCCGCAAGCGAACCTGCTCGTCGGGGATGCGGCTCAGTTCGGCCTTGAGCGTCTCGAGCTTCCCGTGCGTATCGGAACGCAGGATGACGTTGAGCTCGGGCACGACGCCCTCTTGCTGCTCGCGGAACAGCTCCTCGAGTGAGCGAGGCTTGGACAGCTCGCTGAGGGACTCGACGCGCATCTGGTCGTGCTGCTCGCCCGCGATGGTCTTGGCGCGCTTCAGGTCCTCGACCTGGTAGAAGCGCTCGCCGGCCACGGGTACGGCATCCAGACCGCTCACCTCGACGGGCGTGCCCGGACTGGCTTCTTCCACGATCTTGCCGCGATCATCGCGCATCGCCCGAACGCGGCCGCTGGCGGGCCCGCAGACGAGAATCGATCCCGCCTTCAGCGTCCCGTCCTTCACGAGGAGCGTGGCGACGATGCCTTGGCCTCTCTTCTCTTCCGCTTCGACGACCCACCCCGTCGCCGAGGCGGAAGGATCGGACTTCAGATCCAGCAGTTCGGTCAACGTCGTCAGGTGCTCCAGCAGGTCCTCGATGCCTTCCCCCGTAATGGCCGACGTCTTGATCACGTCCACCTCGCCGCCCCACTCCGTCGGGGTGAGGTTCTCCTCGGCGAGCTGACCGTAGATCCGGTTCAGGTCGACGCCGGGCAGATCGATCTTGTTCAGGGCGACGACGATGGGCACCTCGGCCGCGCGGGCATGCTGGATCGCCTCGCGCGTCGTTTGCATCACCCCGTCGTCGGCCGCCACCACGAGCACGACGACGTCGGTCATCGTCGCGCCCCGGCTTCGCATGGCCGTGAAGGCCTCGTGGCCGGGCGTGTCGATAAAGGTCACATCCACGTCGTCTTCGGCGAATCGGTAGGCCCCGATCTGCTGCGTGATGCCTCCTGCCTCGCGATCGAGGAGGCGCGACTTTCGAATGGCGTCCAACAGCGACGTCTTCCCGTGATCGACGTGTCCCAAGAAGGTCACGATCGGGGGACGCGGCACCAGGTCTTCCCGTTCTTCCTCCGCCTTGCCGAACTCCTCTTTCAGTTCGTCCATCAAGGTGCGGCTCTCCTTGACGGTCAGCTCAATATTCAAGTCGGAGGCAATGAGCTTCGCCGTGTCTCGGTCGATCGTGTCCGTAATGCGAACCATCTTCCCGAGCTCCATGAGCTTCGGGAAGACGCGGTTGAAGGGTATGCCCATCGCAGAACAAAGCTCCTTCATCTGAATGGGCTCGGTCACCTCGATCTTGTCGGCCTTCGGTCGGACCGTACCCTTGGCTCGGGAGGGGGCCGTATCGGCGGCGCGGCGACGCAGACCCCCTCGTTCGCCGGCGGCCTTCAGGCGTTCCTCGCGTTCGAGCAGGTCGCGGTCGCGGTACTCGCGGATCCGCTCCTCGGCCTCGATGCTCTCCTTGCTCCGCCGAGGATGGAAGCGGTTCTTCGCGCGGCCCCGCTTGGCCTCTTCCGGCGGGGCCTCGGAACCTCCACCCTTTCCCTGACGCCCCGCCGGGCGTTCGGGAATCACGTCGAGGTTCATGGGGATCCCGCGCCCTCCGCGCGGGCCTCCGGGCCGTCCGGGGCCTCGCGGCCGGAATCTCCGCTCGGGCTCGGGCGCTTCCACCCGCACCACCTGGGGGCCCTGGAGCTGCGCCGGCGCTGGGGTCGTCAGCTGCGGGCCGGCCGGTTCCATCGATTCGAGCTCTTCCTCGGACTCGGGCGTGACCTCGGCCTCCGGCTCGGTCGTGGGGGCCTCGGCCGCCACCTTGGGCGGCTCCTCCACCTCTTCCTCGGCCGGCGGCTCTTCCACCGTAGGAGGCGCCTCGACCGCCGGTGTCGGCTCGGCCTTCTCTTTCTCGGCCTCGGGCTCGGCTTCCTTCTCGGCGGCGACCTTCTTCTTCCTTCTCGGCTTCTTCCCCTTGGGCTCTTCCTCTTCGGCGGCGGGCTCGACGACCTCCGCTTCGGCGGGGGCGTCGGCAACCGCCACCGCAGGCTCCTCGGGCTTGGCCTCTTCTTTCTCCTTCTCGGCGGTGACCTCCGCAGGCTCGGCCGTGACGGCCGCGGCTTCCTCCTGGGGCGCTTCTTCCTCTTTGGCCTCTTCCTCCTTCTTCGCCGCGGCCTTCTTCGTGGTCTTCTTCTTGCGCGTAGTCTTCTTGCGAACCTTGGTGAGGTCCACGCGCTCGGCCTTCTCCTCGACCGTCTCGTGAGAGCCTTCGCTGAACCACTCGCGGATCGTCGCTTCCAGGCCGGCCGACAGCGTCGCCATGTGGTTCTTCAACTCCAGACCTTCGGCACGGCATTTCTCAAGGATGGCCTTGCTCGTTACGCCGAGTTCCTTGGCCAGGTTGTGTACCCGTTTCTGCTTAGCCAACAGCAGTCCTCCAATGGGCCCGTTCGAAGGGTCACCGGCATGGAAACCCCCAAGAGCAGCGGCCCGTTGCTCACCCGATTGCCAATCTCATCCCTATCGGTCCTCGTCCTCGGACTCGTCGCCTTCGGCCTTGGCCACGACCTCGTCGGCCGAGCCATCCGACTCCTGGTGATCCTCTCCCGGCTCGGACGCCCCTACCGCGGCCGGCGGCTCTTCCGCGGGGGTCGATTCCTCGGAGGCCCGCTCGTCTTCCGAGGAGGTCTGCTCCTCGATCGGCGAGGTTTCGGCCGGCGCTTCTTCGGCCGTCTCCGGCTGAGTCTCCTCCGGCGCCGCGCCCTCGGACTCGACGTCGGCTTCTGCCTCCGGGGCCACCGGCGACTCCTCCAACACCCGCGTCTCGGTTGCTTCCGCCTCGGGGGCCTCTACACCTTCGGAACCGATCGGGGCCTCCGCGATCTCGGTTGCGGCCTGATCCTCGGACTCCTGCTCGGTCGACGAGGGCTCGCCCGTCGCGAGCGACGGTTCGCCGACCGTCTCGGCCTCTTGGCCGGCCTCGACGGACGCGAGCCCTTCGGCTCCCTCGCCGGCGGTGACCTCCGTCGTCGTCCCCGCTGCCTCGGCGGCTTCGGCCTCGGCGGCCGCCTTCGCCTCGGCTTCCTTGGCGACCTTCATCTCCGCGGCGATCCGTTTGGCCTGTTCCGATGCGACCTCCACGATCCGCTGGGCCAGTTCCGCCTCGAGCTCGAGCTCCTGAACGAGCGGATCCACGCCGACCTCCTCGATGTCCATCAGGCTGACCAACCCCATCGCGATCAGCTTGCTGAAGAAGAGGTCCTCCACGCCCTCGATGGAGCGGAGCGCCTTCTCCATATCGTCGAGGGCCTTGTTGTATTCGGCCGGCGTGAGGATATCGATGTCCCAACCCGTAAGCCGGGCGGCCAGGCGCACGTTCTGGCCGCGCTTGCCGATCGCCAGCGAGAGTTGGTCCTCGGCCACCACGACGGTCGCCCGGTTCAGCTCGAAGCACAGGGCCGTCTCCTGCACCTCCGCGGGCTTCAGCGCGTTGCCGATCAGGATCTGCGACGACTCGTTCCACCGCACGATGTCGATCTTTTCGCCGCCCAACTCGTCGACGATGTTCTTGATCCGGCTCCCGCGAACGCCCACGCACGCCCCGACGGCGTCGACCCGCGTGTCGATGCTGCTGACGGCCACCTTGGTCCGGTAGCCGGCCTCGCGGGCGAGGGCCTTGATCTCGATGACGCGTTCGCCCACTTCCGGCACCTCGAGCTCGAACAGCCGCCGGATGAGATCCGGATGCGTTCGGCTCAGCACGATCTTCACCTGGTGCGGCGCCTCGCGGACGTCGAGGATCATCGCCCGCACCCGCTCGCCGGGATGGTGGGTCTCAC
>CAZKCX010000129.1:0-12285 GCA_964550865.1 uncultured Planctomycetales bacterium | reverse complement strand
ACGTGACGTTGCTCGCGATGTAGTGCACCAAATCGTCGCTGAGCGTGAGCCCCCTGCTCTTGGCCTTCTTGCGGATAATCGCAATACGGGTATCCAGGCAAGGAGGGTCGATGCGGACGACGAGGCCCCAATTGAACCGGCTGACCAGTCGGTCCTCGAGGCTCGGGATCTCCGTCGGAGGGCTGTCGGCGGAGAGGATGATCTGTTTCTGGAGCTGGTACAGCGTGTTGAACGTGTGGAAGAACTCCTCCTGGCTCCGTTCCCGCGCGGCGAGGAACTGAATGTCGTCGATGACCAGCACATCCACGTGGCGGTAGCGATACCGGAACGTATGCATGGCGCCGCGCTCCACCGCCTCGATGAAGTGGTTTGTGAAAGTCTCGCAGGACAGAAAGAGGAGATTGGAGTTCTCCTGTAGCTCCCGCACACGGTGACACGTGGCTTGTAGCAGGTGGGTCTTGCCTAATCCTACGCTGCCGTGGACGAAGAGCGGGTTGTACGAGCGCCCCGGAGATTCGCTGACGGCTACACACGCGGCGTGTGCCAGGCGGTTACAGGGACCCGTGACGAATTCGTTGAACGTGTATTGATCGCTCAGCGAGATGCTGTCCGGCTCTTCCTCGAAGGCGAGCGGTTTGGGTGGGGGAGCCTCCGCCTCGGACGTTGCCCCGGAGGTGAAAGCGACCGTAACGAGTCGACCGGTGGCGGCCTGGGCGGCATCGACGAAGGGGCGCACGCAATGGTCGTTGAGGTACCGTTGCTGGCTCTCGTTGACGGCCCGGATCTCCAGCACGCCGTTCTCGAGTCGGATCGGCGTGAGTTGACTGAACCAACCGCGCACGATCTCCGTCTGGTTCATCCGCAGGTGAGAGAGGATGTCGCCCCAGACGATATCCGTGATCCCTTCCATGAATTCGATTCCGGCCGCGTATCCCAGATGAGCGAGGCACGCCACGCCCAGTCGCGAAAGGCGTCTCCGGCCCCGGCGAGGTTTCTAACTGATTCCGCCCGATAGCCTTGTTGTATGGTTTCGGCCTCCGGGAGGTAGCGGCCTGAAATCTACCATAGCCGGCGTCGGCGGGCAACCAAAATATCGACTCTTCCCCGAGGGCGAGCCGCTCGCGCGGTGCGCGCGTCGCCGTCGCAGCGTTGACATCCTGCACGGTGAGTGTGCAGAATAGCCGTCATGAGAGCCGTCCTGCTTATTGGTATTCCGATGGTGGTCCTTGCGGGCCTCATGGTCCTGGTATTCCGAGCGGCCGATCCGTCGCCCCCACCCGCGGTGCGAGCGGACGTCTCCGGTGAGGAGGCCGGCAATCCGTCCGCCGAGGAGGAATCCTCAGAGCCGTTGATGCCGCCCAAGCTCGGGCGCCGGAGGAAGCCGAGTGCGAAGGGCTCGGGCGAGCCGAGGCCGCCGGCCACGGCGCCGGCCCTCGACACGAAGGCGCTTGCCACGGCGGCGGAGAAGATCGACGACGCCGTGAACCTCGCCAAGGCCCGCGCGCTCCAGAATCGCTCGGTTCAACTGGATGCTGCGATACGGGCCCTTGCGACGAACAAGCCTGCCGAGGCGGTCGCCGCCTGCAACCGCATCCTCAAAGCGCACCCGGACGATCCGAAGGCCGTCACACTCAAGGCGGAGGCCTACGTATTGATGAGCCGTTTCGAGGATGCCGGGAAACAGTATGAGCGCGCAATCGAGCTTCGCCCGGAGGAGAACCATCTCCGATACGACTACGGTGTGGTCTGCTCGCGCTTGAAGCGGTTCACCGATGCCGTCCGCGCGTATGAGCAGTGTCTGAAGCACGACCCTGATCATATGAAGGCGAGCTACAACTTGGCCGTCCTGTACGGAGAGCTGGGCAAGCTTAGCGACGCGTCCCGGCTTTGGGCGAAGGTGACCAAGGCAAGCCCGGAGCGCGCGGAGGCGTGGTTCCGTCGGGGTACGGTGGCGCTTCAGCTCGGAGATCATGACGTCGCCGCAGAGGCCTTGAGCAAAGCCGACGAACTCGAGCCCGGCCGGCCGGATACCCTGACCAACCTCGGGCTTGCCTACCACGAGTTGGGCAAGGCCGGGGATGCCATTGCGGCCTTTCAGCGGGCACGGGAGGCCAAACCCGAGTACCTCCCGGCCGTCAACGGGATCGCCGACGTCTACATACGCTACTTCGAGAGGAATCCGTCGTCGGAGGAGCATCTCCAATGCGGGCTGCAGTGGTGCGCCCACTCGGCCGGCATCCGCCCCTATCAGCCGCGCGTGGCCGCAGTCTATCGACGTGTGTTGAAGGTCCGTCCGGATTGCGTGCCGGCGATCAGCGGGCTCGCACAAGTGCTCGCGGCGGCCCCGGCTGCCGCGCCTCGCGGGAAGGAAGCCCACGCGGAGGCGCTTGCCCTCTGTCGCAAGAGTCTCGACCTCAAGCCCGACCAGCCGGAGGTAAAGGCGCTGCTCGCCCGCCTGACCGCGACCACGCAGCCGGCGTCCTGAACCTCTGGGTTAGTCCAACCACTGCTTCTTCTTGATCTTCGTGGGCAGGTACGTCTCCGTGATGAAGCTGAAATCCTTCGCGGAGAGTGCTTCCAGCTCGAGCTTGACGCCCTGTTTGAGCATGTGCTTGATCTCTCTTTGCCATGGCTTCTTCCCGAACCAGGGATAGGTCATGATCTCCTTGGCGCGGCGGACGTCTTGGTCGGTGAGCCTGATGGTGACGGCCGGCGGAACGTCGAATTGCTCGGCGTCGTAGCTGCTCATACCGATGAAGCGGGCCTCGGGGACGGCCATCCGCTGACTCTCGAACGCCAGGTTGATGCTTCCCTGCTTGACGACGGAGTAGATGTAGTACCCCCAGGGATCATTGTCCACGAGCACGTAGAGCGGGAGCTTTAGCTCCGTGTGCATGCGGTAGATCAGCCGGCGAACGCCGCGGGGCGGCTGCCCGCCGCCGTGGATGATCATGCACTTGTGCTTTTCCCAGAAGCGGTCCTCGCTGAAGCGCCGCCAGACGGCGGCCTTCTCAATCAGCAGGATGAACTTCGCCCGGCACTGACGGAACTGGATGACGTGGTCCTCGACGATGCTGGGCACGGCCCACCCTCCGGTGCCCATCCGCGAGAGGTTGATCTCGTCGCCGCCGTCGACGATCGTCATCGGCCCGACCATGCTGCCTTTGGGATCGGCGAACAGACCGAGTTCTTCGCGAAGGCTGGACAGCGTGACCTCCAGGTCCTCGATGATGGGGTCCGATTCGCTCTGTTCGTCGAAGGTGTTTTCCCGCGTATTCCCGATCGTGTGCTTGCAGTGGTAGAACAGGTCACGAATGCTGGTCGTCTTGACCTGATCGGCCAGCTCTTTGCAGCCCGAAGCGATGAGCATCGTCTGCATGAACTTCTTCGCCTGGCCCAGATTGAAGAACGAGCGGCGTTGCCTGTTCTTGCCCATCTCGATGATGCGCCGTCGCTCGTTGAAGGTGACGTTACTCAGCGCGCGCGTGGGAATGTCGACGAAGGGGTCGCTCTTCTTCTTCCCGGCCTCGACGACGGTATCGGCCAAGCCGACGAGCTTCCTTGCGGTTTTCTCTCTCGCGGCCTTCTCGCCGCGGCGCGCCGGCTTGCGCGCCGGTGCCGACGCCTTCGACTTGGTAGTGGGGGATGCCTTCTTCGTTCTCTTTGCCATGGGTCCGCCGTGACCTCCTTACACCAGCCTAGTCGCGCGATCCGCCGTCGGAGGTGGTCCGGAAGCCCGTGATGTGGGGGCTTTCGCGAGGCTTCTCCGAGGGGTGGATCGCGAAGATCTCCACGCGTGTGATGTCCTCGAACGGCAACGAGACGACAAAGCCGCCCGTCTGCCAGGATTCCTCAACGGGAACCACTTCGCACATCAGATAGGACTTGCTCGCGTCGTGGATCCGGTCGCCGATCTCGTAGCTGAACCCGTCGCGGAGATAAACGATCGTGTGCACCTCGAGCTCCGAGAGGAACCTGCCCTCGTCGGAATCCGCGGGCACGTCGAGGGAGGCGCAATTCGGGAATCGCTTCTTCAGGCAGCGAAGCTTGGCCTCGTCGATCTGTCTCTGATGTGCGGGACCATGCCACCAGTCATAATGGAACATCCGGTTCGCTCTCCTCGTTTCGCTGCGGGCGTGATCTGTAAGGCCCGGGACGGCCGTGGACCTCGGCTACTCCTGCGGCTCGATCTCGAGCGAACCACCCGCCTGAGCCTGCGGCCGTGCGTTCGTACGGTCTTGAGGCGCCTCGATGCCCTCCGCCTCGAGAAACGCGTCCAACCCGTCGCGGAGTGCGGCGGGCGCCGGGGCCATCACCCAGTTGCCGACCTCACGAAAGACGACGATGGCCACGGTCTTGTGCTTGTCTTCGGTCCGAGCCGTCGGGCGGAATCGGACGTCGGCCCGCACGAGGTAGACGGGCGGCGGCACATCCTCCACGTCGGGCAGCCTCTCGATGCTGACGATCTCGATCTGCTCGACGGCCGTCAGGGCTCGCTTGAAGCGCTCGGGCGTGAACGGATCGACGCGCGTCGACATCATCAGGCGAAATCGATCGTACTCGTTGAGGAAACACGTGCGGTAGAATTCTTGAATGAACTCGTTGACCTCGTCGTTGTCACACCGAACCCGTTTCGGAAATTCGAGCCCGGGCCGGTTCTCCGTTCCGGTGTAGTCCACGAGCCCCTCCGCCCGCTCGCCGTCGGCGGGGGGATCCCCGTCTTCGGCGGAGGCCTCCGTCTTGCCGGAGAACAACAGAGCCCCGCCGATAAGCAGCCCAAGCAGGACCATCAACGAGATGACAATCGCGCGTGCTTTGGTCATGCAGAAGTTCGCAATCAACGTACGGTCGCCGGCAACGCCGGCTCCGCGTAATCCCATCATTGTAGCAGTGGACGCGATCCGTGCCAGGGCCCGGCTTGTGCCCGTTCCTGCCGGGCCGCCCGCCTAAACGACCGAGGCGTCGGCGAGGAGCAGCGGGTAATCAAGCAAAGGCAAGCCGTCGAACCGCAGGGACGCGGCATCTCGCCTGACGCGATCGAGTGCGTAGGTGTCGCCGCGGAGCGGATCGATCAGAATGGGCTCTTTGATGGTCGCGTGGCCCTGGATGGAGAGGGTGATGGTCTCAGGGCGCCAGGCCTTCTGCAGATCGGCCGGGAACCAGTAGGCCACGAGGCCTCGCCCGTTTCGACGGAAGCTCGCCTCCTGGAGGTGTACCTTCTTCTGACCGATCAGCTCCAGCGTGAGGCCGTCGAGGGGCTCCGTCCGCGCGTCGAACAGCGCGCACAGGCACTGGTAGGCACGGTAGGCGGGTTTGGGCGCATAGTCCTTGCCGCGGAGGAGGCCCTTGTAGTTGGTCTTGCCGCGATAGCCGACCAGGTCGATCGTGTGGAAGTAGCTCGTCAGCTCGATGCGGAGGCGCAGGTCGGTCAGGATGCGCCGCAGCAGCCACTTCGCCTGCCGCTCCTCCGTCCACGTCAGGCGGGACAGGGCGCCGACGCTTCCCTCGCCCCCTTTCGACGGGCAGCCGTTCTCGCCTTGCCATAGCTTCAGGCGCGGATTGTGCTTGGCGATTCGTTCGCGAAGCGCCTGGATTTGCGGGGCGTATCCCTTCTCCGGGATAGAACGGTACGGATGGTACGATATCTTGTCCACGAGATCGGCCAGACCCTCGGAGAGGCACCCGTCGATGTAGCGCATCGGAATCCCCGCGAACGCGCCGCCGATGAGGACCGCCCGCGGGATGTGCTTGCGGATCTGCGGCACGGTGATCCGGACGAGTCGAACGTAGTCGGCCGGGTCCGGCTTCTTGGGTTTCCAGAACGTCTTGATGTTCGGCTCGTTCCAGATCTCCCAGTGCCGGACGCGATCTTTGAAGTGCTCGGCCAGTCGCGCGGTGAATCGCAGCCACGCCTTGCGCGGCTCGTCCGCGAACACCGGCGCCCAACCCACGGCGGCTTCGTTTTCGGCCTTGGGCGTGTAGAGCCGGTTGCCGTATCCCAAGTTGAACCAGGGCTGAATGCCGATCTCGAGCAGCCCGTCGACCACCGCATCGAGCCACCGGAAATCGAACTCTCCGCGTTGGGGTTCGCATCGGCACCAGCCCGTCTGGCATCGCGCCCACTTCGCGCCGAGTTCGGCCAGGTGCGGATATGTCCTGGGCGGATCGAAGTGCTTGCGATCGAGCGTCTCGAAGCCGACGGACAGCGGCGAGGCCCGGATCGCGCGAGACGGGACGGGCTTGACCTTCCCGATGGGTTTCAAGCCTGAGGTGAGGAACGGGTCTCGGGCCCGGGGTTCGCGGTTCGCCTCGGCGGCGGATGTGCTTCGCGGCCGGAGATGCAGGCCCGCGGATCCCATCAAGCCCATCTCCAGGAAACGGCGGCGCGTGATCGTCATGACAGGCGTTCCTCCTTGTTCGGCGACCTTAGTCGGGCGCCGCCGGGATGATATGGACGTCCTCGGGGCCTATCGAGGCGACGACGTCCGAGCCCGGTTCGAGCGTCAGCTCCTGGGCCCGTTCGTATGCCACGTGTGCGATCAACGGGAACGGCGCGTCCAACTCCACCCGCAGGTACAGGCCGCGGTCCACGACGCGCCGGATCTTGGCGGGTAGGCAGACGACAGGCTCCGGTGTTTCGTACGGGGCCTTGCGGAGCCGGATGCGCTCCGGTCGGATCACCAGCCGGATATCCCCCGCGGCCGATCCCGGAAGCTCGAGTGACTGCCCGTCCACACGGACCCAGATCCACCCTTCGCGCGAGGTCGGGCCCACGACCGTCGCCGGCAGGATATTCTGGCATCGCATGAAGCGGGCGACAAAGACGTTCACGGGCGTTCGCAGCAGCTCCGGGAGCGTTCCGACCTGCTGGAATCGTCCGTCACGGAGGATACCCGCCCGGTCGGCCACCGAGAAGGCCTCCTGGAGGTGGTGGCTGACGTGGAGGATCGTGATCCCCAACTCGCGCGGGAGGCGTCGCAGCTCGGCACAGACCGACTCCCGTGTGGACTCATCGAGCGCGCTGACGGGCTCGTCGAGCAGAAGGACCCCCGGTCGGATCACGAGCGCCCGCGCCAGGGCGACCCGCTGCCGCTCACCCCCGCTGAGGCCCTGGGTCCGTCGAGGAAGAAGACGTTCGATGCCAAGGCGCTCGGCCACCTCACCGACGCGGCGGGCGATCTGGGACCGTGGCAGCCGTTGGGACAAGAGCCCAAAGCGGATGTTTCCCTCGACCGATCGATGCGGGAACAGCGCGTAGTCTTGCGGGACGTACCCGATGCCGCGCCGGCGGGGCTCGAAACGCGTGACGTCTCTTCCGTCGATCCAGACCCGGCCGGCCTCGACCCGCCGCAGCCCACAGAGCGCTTCGAGCAGCAAGGTCTTGCCGGAACCCGGCGGGCCGAGCAGGACGAAATACTCGCCACGTGCGATCTCGAGCGACGCCCGGTCGAGCACGAACTCTCCGACGCGAAACGTGATGTCCTCCACGCGGATCATAGTCTGACAGCGCGTCCCCCGACCAGGCGGATGGTGATCAGGCACGACAGGGCCACCGCCACCAATAGCAGGGCGACGGCCAGGGCCTCCTCCAAGTGACCGACGGATTGTTCGAGGAAGACCGTGGTGCTTAGCACCTCCGTGCGACCCCGGAACGAACCGACGAAGATCATCAGCGGGCCAAAGAGACCGAACGCCCGCGCCCACGTGAGGATCGCCCCGGCGATGATGCCGTTCTTCGCCAGCGGCAGCGAGACGCGGAGAAAGCTGCCCCATTGCGTGCAACCCAACGTCAAGGCGACGTGCTCGAGCCGGCGGTCGACCTCGTCGAACGTGCTCTTGGCCGCGCGGATCGCGAAGCTGGCCGAGACGACGAACTGACAGAGGACGATTCCCCGCGGTTGGAAGACGAACTCCAGTCCGGTCCGTTCGATCCACCGTCCGAGGGGCGTCTGGGTGAAGAAGACGAGCAGCGTCAGCCCCACGACGATCGGCGGGAAGACGATCGGCAGGTCGACCAGGCTGTCCGCGATGACGTGTCCGCGAAAGTGGTACCGGCTCAGGACGTATCCCATGGGGATCGCGAACAGGATCGAGAGCAACACGGTGGTGGTGCTCGTCCAGAGGCTCATCCAGAGGGCGTGACCGATGAAGCCCGACCGCATGACGTTCAGCACCGACCGCCAGTCGACATAGAGGACGTCTGCGGCGATCAAGAGCAGGGCAAAGACGAGGAAGAGCGCCAGAAACAGCGACATGAACACGGCGAAGAGCACGCTCTGCCATCCGCGCACGGGGACATCGGCCGCCGTCATTGCTGCTCCCGCTGTGTGGTGGCCGTCGGCAGATCGACGCGGTAGTCGTGCTTCGTGAAGATCGCGCGACCGGCCTCGGAGGCGGCGAACGCGACGAACTGCTCGGCGAGGTCCTTGCGGTCCGAGAAGGTCAAGATCCCGATGGTGACGGTCGAGATGACGTTCTGCCGCGTGGGGATCTCCACGATCTCCCCATGACGGAGGTACTGCTTGGCGACCGCGTCCCACACGATCACCGCATCGAGCGATCCGGCTTGGATCTGCACGCCCAGCTCGTTCACCGTGAGCGACTGAAACTTCACGTTCGGGGCGATCTCGGGCCAGGGAATACGGTTCTTCTTGAAGATCTTGCGACACTGTCGGCCAATCGCGCAGGCGTTGATATCGCCGAGGCCGACGCGGACGCCTTCGCGGGTCAGGTCCTTCAGTGAGGTGATCTTCTTCGGGTTGCCCTTCTGCACCAGGAGTGTCGGCACGAAGTAGCACACCGGCGTGCTCGAGGCGATGAGGCCTTCCTTGGCCGCCATCTCGACGTAGGAGGCGTCGCCGGGCATGTACAAATCGCCCTGCCTCTTGAGCTTGATCCGCGACAGGAGGACCTCGCTGCCGGCGTAGTCGGCCTCGATGCGGCAGTCGTATGCCTCGCTGAACGTCTCACACAGTTCCGCAACGGGAAGCTGGATGCCCGCGCCGCAGAACAGCATGAGCGTCGGCGCCTTGCCGCCCGCCGGCTGCGTGGTCGTGCCCCGCTCGCAGCCGACGAGGGCCAGCCCCATCGCGAGGATCACGCCGGTGAAGCTTCTGGCCTGGCGCATCGCGCGATCTCCTTGGGCTCTACTTCACGTAGCCGTGCGAGGCGAAGATCTTCTTGCCGTCCTCCTTCGCGAAGGCGACGAACTTCTTCACGAGGTCCGGGTGCTCGGTGTAGTCCAGGCCGATCACGTGCACACGGATCGTCGAGTCATACTCGTACGGCGTCGGGACGATCTCCAGATGCTCCTTGAACGTGTGGGCAACTCCGTTCCACATGATCACCGCGTCCACCGCGTCGGTCTTCATGAGGTTGCCGAGGTTGCTGTGGCCCTTGGTCAGCCGGTTCTCGACGTTCTTGAGCACATGCTCCTTGATGCCCTTCTTCTCGAGCAGCTTGAAGACCATTTCGCCGCAGGTGGAGTACTCCGGGTTGCTCAGCGCGACCCGAAGCCCCTCTTTGGTCAGGTCTTTGATGCCCTTGACCTTCTTGGGATTCCCCTTGGCCACCGCGAGCACGGGCGCGACGAAACCGACCTGGGCGTCGCAGAGGTGCGCGTTGGCGTCCTTGACGTAGTCCAGGTACGGATCGTGCGTGACGAGGATGTCGCCCTTCTTGCCGGCCTTGACCAGGGGCAGGAAGTCCTCGCTGCCGGCCGAGGTGGTCACCACTTCCGCGCCGGTCTTGGCCTTGAACTCCTCGATGATCTCGTTGGTCGGCGGCACGAAGGAGCTGCCGCACAAGACCACGAGCTCCTTCTTCTCCTTCGTCGTGGTTTGGGTCGTCTCTTGCTTGCCGCAGCCCGGGGCCGCAAGGCAACCGAGCGTCACGCAGGTCGCGATTCGACGGGTCCAAGTCATGGGATTGTCCTTTCGTTTGCAGGCTCGCCTCGGCCCCATTTGACCATTCGTCGGACGTCGGGGCAAGGACGGTTGGCGCCTGGACTCGCGGGGGTGCGTCCCCCTAGAATCGGCACTACGCCCAAGCGCGAGCCACGAACGTACGTTGTTCGAGTCCGTCTGCATCCCGAGGGGCTGGCATCATGTCCGCCGCGCTCGCAATGACAAACCACATGACCTGGGAACTGGCGTGGGCCCGCGGGCTCCTCGTCCTCCACGCCGCGCTCGGGTTCGGCGCTCTGGCGATCACCGTGCACGTGCTCTGGTTTGCCTGGAAGCGCCCTGCCCGTGGGGCCGCCTGGCGGGTCCGACGCTATCTCCGAATCGCATGGCCGATGTACCTTGCGGCGTTGCTCAGCGGCGCGATCGTGTATCCGGCCTATGCCGTCACGGTGCGGGAGGCCTGGCTCGAGGCGCATCGTCCCGCGCTGGTCGGGCTGTTTGAGATCAAGGAGCACTGGGCGGCCTTGGGATTGCTTCTGGCATGGGGCCTGTGGCGGTACGTTCGGACCTCCGAGCGGGATGAGGTCCTCGCGCCGGTGGTCTGGCGGGGGATCGGGGTCGTTGCCCTGCTCGTGACGCTCTGCCTGCTGATCAACGTCGTTTCCGGCACGTGGATCGTCATGGTGAGGAGTGTGTAATGCCGCAGTCCTTTCGAACGATCCTCGGTTGGACGATCCCGACGGTGTTCGTGCTGATCTACGCGGTCGGCCCCAGATTCGGCATGCCCCAGCCCTACTACGCCCCCAAGCTCCGTCAGATCCTGTGGGACCGCCCGGAGGACGTCCTCACCCAAGGGTGGTACGGGCGTCTGCTGGTGTCTGTGTTGGGGGCGATCATCCTCGGGACGCTTGCCGCATGGTTGGCCCGCCGACTGCCGCAATCCTGGCTGCGCTATGGGCCGTGGGTGACGGCCGCCGCCGCGGTGCTCGCGATGGTCCTCACGGCCGCCCACGAGATCGGCCGCTGGATGCTGTAGACAACAGGGACCAGGGATCCGGGACCCGGGATCAAGGATTCGGGAAGACAGCTTCGGCGCCGATATGCGGTGCATTCGTCAACGCACACGTAGCCGGACCCACCGCACGTTGTTCACCTCGTCCTCGCAACACCAGAAGACGATGAAGACTTCTCCGTCGGGCAGGACCACCGAGCTCGGGAAGCCAAACTTCAGCGCGCCGAGTTCGTCGCCGGCCGCCGCCTGCCCCGTCATGCCCGACGCCGCGCCCTGCCAGACGAGGGCTTCGTCCTCGTTGACCCACGCCTTTCCTTCGATGCGGCTGACGTTCGCCCACAAGCCCGGCTTGTCGTCGCGACGATAGAGACAGAGCACCCGGCCGTCCCGGAGACGCGTCAGCTTGGCCGTCTGTCCGTGGAGACCGGTCTGCTTGGGCTCGCCGAACGTCTTGCCGTCGGAGGAAAGCGCGTAAGGGTTCGGCTCGCTCCGACCGGCCTTCTCATTGAACGCCCACGCAACGGCCAACAAACGCGCGTCCGGCAGCTCGATCAGGCTCTGCTCCCAATAGACGATGCCCCGCGGCGTGCCGTCCATGACGTCGAGGGAGTCGGGCCACGTCTCGCCGCGGTCGTGCGAAACGAAGGCGATCGCCTTCATGCCGTTGGGCTGCGCGCCGTCCCAGCCACGCCAGGTGGACGTTGGCCACAGCCAGCGTCCGTCGGACAGCTCGACGACGCTGTGGCAGGTCTCAAACGCCGGGCCGACCAGCGGAGGCTCGATGGTCGTCGGCCCTTGCCAGGTCCGGCCGGCGTCGTCGCTCCGCAAGAAGATCACGTCCATCGGCGTGTAGCCGAGGTTCTCGCGATTGACCACGCCCTGTTCCGGATCGTCGCGATACGCCCGCGATCCCATCGCCAGCAGCGTGCCGTCGGCCGTCCGGCTCATGCGGACGGTGTGCGTCGTAGGACGCTGGACGACGTCCTCGAACAGACGCACCGGCGGCGTCCAGGTCGCCCCGTCGTTTGACGACCGTGCCAAATAGGTGCGATAGTCCAGCGACTCGATCGCCTGGGCGACGTCGAACGTGGCGATCAGCTCGCCGTCGTCTAGGTGCACGATCGATGGGTGCCATGTATGGAGCGATCGCAGATGAGGCTTGGGGTTTCGATAGACCAGGCCGGTGGCCACACACTCGATCATGGTAACGTCCTCGTTGCCTGGGTTGGTGGTCGTGGGAGACATGCGCCGTTATGATCGGTGGCCGCTCAGATTGCAAGGTGCAGCAAGCGGACAGGGGACTGGCTACTTCTCTAGTGCTCTGTCGCTCGTCAGCTGATGGGTGGGTGGCCCATGGCTTTAGCCGTG
>CAZKCX010000128.1:0-12300 GCA_964550865.1 uncultured Planctomycetales bacterium | reverse complement strand
GCATATCGTCGCGATACTTCTGAAATGCAGTACCAGGCAATACGGGACACCACGATGAGCCAGAAGGAAGCATCAGTCTCGCTGGACAACTACGGGGTGGTCGCCTGCGGCACCTTGACCCGGGAGATCCGCCGCCTCGTCGACATGGGACTCTTGCAGGGCGAGCGCGTCTTCTTCACCGCACCGGGGCTTCATGAGTGGCCGGAGCGGTTGGAGCGGCAGCTGACCCGCCAGATCGAGAGGGCGCGAGAGACCGCGGATCAGATCCTCGTCGTCTACGGCGAGAAGTGCTACATGGACTTGGACACGGCGGCCGATACGGACGTCTACCTCGAGAGCTTCGGCGGGAACGTGGCGCGCGTACGGGCGAAGAACTGCATAGACATGCTCGCCGATGAGGAGGAGCGGACCCGAATTGCCGCCGGCGCTAGGGTGTACTGGCTCACCTCCGGTTGGCTCGAGCATTGGGGCTACATCTTCAAGGATTGGGATCGGGCCAAGGCGAATGAGACCTTCCCGGCCCACGACAAGGCGGTCGTCCTCGATGCGGTCGGCTACTTCGACGAGGTGGCCCAGTCCAGCCCCGAGAAGATCCTGGAGGTATCCGATTGGACGAACCTGGACCTGGAGCCACACGTCGCGTCCCTGGACCGCCTCCAAGGGCTTCTCGCCGAGTGTGCGGAGCGACTCCGCTCTCGCTCTTGCGTGAAGGAGTAGCCGGCAGGCCTTGGTTTCCTTTCCTTCGAAACACCTGACGTGGGCGGTCTGTGTTGGTCCTACGCCTTGCCCAATGCATGCCGACCGTCCGTCACGAACGGCCGTTGCGTAGGTAATCGTCTATGTTCAGGGCCGTCGCCTTGCCGTCTCCCATGGCCAGGATCACGGTCGCCGAGCCTCGGATGATGTCGCCGCCGGCAAACACGCCGGGGATGCTGGTCATGTTGTTCTCGTCCACTTCGATGTAGCCCCGTTTGTCGGTCCGCAGTCCCGGCGTGGTCTGCGTCAGGAGGGGATTGGCACGCGTGCCGATCGCTTCGATGTAGACCTGACAGGGGATCTCGAATTCACTGTTGTCGATCGGGACCGGTCGACGGCGCCCGGAGGCGTCCGGCTCGCCGAGCTTCATACGGACACAACGCACCCCGCGGACCCATCCGTCCTCGGTGCCGAGGATCTCGACGGGGTTCGCCAGAAACTCGAATGCGATGCCTTCCTCTTCGGCGTGGTGAATTTCCTCCGCTCGCGCGGGCATCTCCTCGCGCGAACGACGGTACACCAGCAAGGCTGGATCCGCGCCGAGACGTCGCGTGGTTCGAACGGCATCCATGGCGGTATTCCCGCCCCCGACCACCACGGCGCTTGCAGCGATCATCACAGGCGTTGGAGCCTCCGGGAAGCGATACGCGCCCATGAGGTTGACCCGCGTGAGGTATTCGTTGGCGGAGTACACGCCCTTGAGGTTCTCCCCTGGGATCCCCTGGAAGACCGGCAGGCCCGCGCCGTTCGCGATGAAGACCGCGTCGAATCCCTCCGGACCTCGTAGCTCGGGGATCGTGTACGTCTTCCCGATGACCACATCGCAGACGACCTCGACGCCCATGCCCTCGAGCTTCTCGACCTCCGCCCGTACGATCTGCTTGGGTAGCCGGAACTCGGGGATCCCATAGGACAACACGCCGCCCGGCTTGTGCAGGGCCTCGAAGACGGTGACGGCGTGGCCCCTGCGAGTCAGCTCACCGGCACAGGTCAGGCCGGCAGGGCCGGACCCGATGACCGCCACACGCTTTCCGCTGGGCGGGGGTTTGTCCTGTCCGTTGCGCCGATTGGCCATCGCCCAATCGGCCACAAAGCGACCCAGGTAGCCAATGGCAACCGGCGCGCCCTTCTTCGACCGAATGCATGCGCCCTCGCATTGCGTCTCCTGGGGGCATACGCGCCCGGTGACTCCGGGGAGGCAGTTGCCTTCGTAGAGGATCTCCGAGGCCTTGGGAAGGTCCCCGTCCGCCACCGCCCCCACGAACCCCGGGATGTCGACGGACACGGGGCACCCGTCGATGCACTTGGGTTCCTTGCAGCGGAGACAGCGGTCCGCCTCCCTTCGGGCCGCTTGGAGCTCCAATCCGAAGTTCACTTCCTGGAAGTTGTGGGCGCGAATCCTGGGTTCCTGCTCCGGCATGGGCTGACGCGGAATCTTCATACGCTCGGCGGGTTTCAGGGTCATGAGGCCTTCTCTCCCTGACGAATGGATGCGCGTTGTCCTACGGGGGATCGGTCCGGGTTGGTCGAGGTTTCGTGGCCGGCGTGCGCCCCCCGCAGCCGATCCCAGGTGATCTTCTCTTGCTCTCGGTAGGCGGTCAGCCGGTCGCTGAGCTCCTCGAAGTCGACCTGATGGGCATCGAACTCGGGCCCGTCGACGCAAGCGAACCGCATCTCGCCGCCCACCAGTACGCGACAACCCCCGCACATGCCCGTCCCGTCGACCATGATCGGATTCAGCGAGGCGATGGTATGGATCCCCGTCGGTCGAGTGGTCTCCGCTACGGCCTTCATCATCGGCACGGGCCCTGCGGTAATGACGGCATCCACGGGCTCCTTCCCGTGGTCGAGTAGTTCGGCCAACTTCTGTGTCACGAAGCCGTGGTACCCGTAGCTGCCGTCATCCGTACAGGGATACACCTCATCGCAGACCGCGCGAAGCTCCGCTTCGAGGATGACATACGGCTTGCTCCGCCCGCCCATGATGGCCGATACCTTGTTTCCTGCCGACCTGAAAGCTCGCGCCTGAGGGAGCACCACGCCCGTTCCACACCCACCACCGACCAATACCACATGACCGAACGTCTCGATCTTGGTCGGCTTGCCAAGAGGACCGACGACGTCCATCACGGCCTCGCCCGCCTCCAGGCGACACATCTGCTCCGTGGTTGCCCCGACGATTTGCACGATGAGCGTGATCGTCCCGGCCGATGGATCACAATCGGCAATTGTTAGGGGAATCCGCTCGCCCTCTTCCACGACGCAGACGATCACGAAGTTCCCCGGTTGGTGGTGCGATGCCACACGAGGCGCCTCGACGACGATGCGACGGATGTTCGGTGCCAACCATTCCGCTTGTCGAATGGGAAAGTGCATACAGTCCTCCCACATCAACCCCTGGTTCGTCTGACCATACGGCAGGATCCGTGCCGGTCGGCCGAGATGAGAGGCGATAAAGCGTAAGACCTTTTTCCAAGGCAGGTTGCACTGTCTTGGTCTCTAAGGGTACACCAGACAGCGATCTGTTCACCCTGTACAGAAGCGCTCACGTGCTGGACAAAGATGTGTGAACAATGGATGACGGTCATGGCTCCGCGGAAAACCACTGCCCACGCCGCAGCGAGATTGTGCCGAACCGGGAACTGGCGGCCCCAGAGGCGCTCTGTGTGGTCGCGTCCCAGTTGTCACCCCTGATTCACTGGGGTACTCAAATCGAACGCCTCCAGGCTGACCGCCAGTCACACGCTATACGGCCACTCCGTCGATGAACGGCGTCTCGGTCGCGCCCGGCCAAGCTCGCCCAGACGCCGTAGCCGTTTAGGCATCTCGACTTGGCTCTGGAAGAGAGTCCCTGTTGTACGGGCCGACATAGCGTTTCCCTAGGGGAACGACACGTCCACAATACCGACCATTCAGCCCCCGGGAGGACCGTGCTTCCCGGAAGCTGCTCTGGACCATGGAAAGAAGATGCCTTGCGAGTCGGGTCTCCCTCGCACTTTGGACACCCCTGCTCACCACGTTGCTGCCCTATCATACACGTGCCGTTCCATCGCATGTCCGGAAACTGCTTATCGGATAAGGTGTTTCTGGCATAGGTCTTAGGTCTTTCTCTTGCGCGCGCTCCGGTTTGGCAGGCGGGTCGTATCGTGTATAATGCGCTTCGTTATGGGGCCGGGGACTCGCCTTTTGCGAGTGTTACCTCCCGCCAGGTCGTGTGGAAGGCCGCCGCGCAAAGGCAGATACGACCGGATTCCCATCCACCTGCGAGGGCACCGGACGAGACTGCCCTGGCCAAGCCCGTTTGGGTCGTCTAGGCGGGCGAGCGGAAGCGACGGATACGCCGCTGCAAGGAAAGCGATGAGCGGGCACTTCACAACGGGACAGACTAGAGACGCCATCCTCGATTCCATCGCCGACGGGGTCTTCACCGTCGACGAAGACTGGCGGATCACCTCCTTTAATCGGGCGGCCGAGAGCATCATCGGCGTGCCCCAGGCCGAGGCGATCGGCCAACGGTGTTGTGATGTGTTCCGTTCCAGCATCTGCGAGAACGAGTGCGCGCTCCGGGAAACCCTCAAGACCGGCCAGCCGATCGTCAACAAGGCGATATCCGTGTTCGATTCCGACGGGCGCAGCATTCCGATCAGCATCTCGACGGCCATCCTCAAGGACCGGAACGGAAAGATCATCGGCGGTGTGGAGACCTTTCGCGACCTCAGCATGGTCGAGGAGCTTCGCAAGGAGCTGGAGCAGAAGTACACCTTCGAGGACATCATAGGCCGCAGCCACCTGATGCAGGAGCTGTTTGACCTCTTGCCCCAGGTGGCCAACAGCGACAGCACGGTCCTCCTCGAAGGCGCCAGCGGCACCGGCAAGGAGCTGGTCGCCCGGGCGATCCATAATCTATCCCCCCGTCGCCACAAGCGGTTCATGGCCATCAACTGCGGTGCGTTGCCGGATACCTTGCTCGAGTCTGAGCTATTCGGATATGAAGCGGGGGCCTTCACGGACGCCCGCAAGGCGAAACCGGGACGATTCGCCGTTGCGGATGGGGGCACGCTATTCCTCGACGAGGTTGGCGACGTGTCCGCGGCCATGCAGACGCGGCTGCTGCGCGTCCTGGAAGAGGGCGAGTTCGAGCCATTGGGGTCCGTCGAGACGGTGAAGGCGAACGTCCGCATCATCGCGGCCACGAACAAGAACCTCGCCAAACTCGTTCAGGAAGGAACATTCCGAGACGACCTCTACTACCGGATCAACGTCATGCGTCTCGTGGTGCCCGAATTGCGGGACCGCAAGGAAGACATCCCCCTCTTGACGGAACACTTCATCGCGAAGTTCAACCGCCTTCAGAACAAAGGCGTCACCGGCGTCTCCGAGGAGGTCATGTCCATCCTGATGGACCACGACTATCCGGGCAACGTGCGGGAGCTGGAGAACATCATCGAGCATGCCTTCATCCTCTGCCGAAGCGGGCGGATTCAACCCCGGCACCTCCCTCCTCCGCTCCGCGAGGTCGCGGGAACCCAGCCGACGTCCGATCGAAGGCGCGCCACGTTGCGGGAATTCGAGGCGATGCACATCGCCGACGCCATCCGCAATCACAACGGCAACCGGAACGCCGCGGCCAAGGAGCTCGGCATGCATCCCAGCACCCTGTTCCGCAAGATCAAATCACTCGACATCAAGCTGCCGGAGACCGACGGACGCAACCGAAGGAAGTCCTAGCCCGGCACCTTGCAGCAGTTCGCTCGGCACGAGGCTCGCAAATTGCGAGTCTGTGCCCCGCCGACTCCGTCATTGTCATATCTAAGATACTGTAAAGCAAGGGCTTGGGAGGTTTACCTTGCCTGCCGGAGCTGGCATACGATCTGCCCACTACTCCCGGCGTGCGAGTAGCGATACCGACACATGATGACCGGGTCTCGCCCGTGTTCGACGCGGCCAAGCGCCTGCTCGTGGTGGATGTCGAGGGCAGCGCGGAGGTCCAGCGCTGGGAAGAGCGGATCGAGGAAGAGGGCGTGGCCACCCGGGTCGAGAAGGTCGCGGCGCTCGGCGTCGATTCGCTCATCTGCGGGGCGATCTCGAGGCCTCTCGAAGCAAGCCTCGTTTCAGTAGGGGTGCGCGTCATTCCGCAAACCTGTGGACCAGTGGAGGACGTGCTGAGTGCGTTCATCGCGAGGCGGCTGACCGATGAGGCCTTTCTCATGCCGGGTTGCTGCGGGCGTCGCAGGAGACTGGGACTCGCCAGGAAGCGCAGCGAGCCGGCGGGACATGCGGAAGAAAGCCATGGAACCGGCAGTGACATCTCAGGGACCCGATCTGGATAGCGAGGTCGATCACCGACTGCCTTGTCTCGCCCTTTCGTCGTGTTCGATGCGGACACGAGATTCGACGCGTTGTAGGACAGAAGGAGGTACGTGCCATGCCGGCAGGTGATGGAACAGGACCGATTGGACTGGGACCGATGACGGGTCGAGCGGCCGGGTATTGTGCGGGCTATCTGTATCCCGGCTACATGAATCCGGCTGGGGGGTGGCCGATTGGGATCGGAAGGGCCTCGACGCCGTACGTTGGCTCCCCGTATGCCTCCGGGTGGGTTTCCTATGGGTACCCGCCATCGTACGCGCCGATCTGGCCACGAGGGCGAGGTCGGTTCGGTCGAGGATTTCGGGGGTTTGGCGGACGCCGCGGGCGCGGCTTCGGACGCGGCGGCGGATGGGGTCGATGGGGTTTCGGCTGGTAGGCCGACGGCCGACAGAGCGGTCCTGCCAAGAGGAGAAGACAGGTATGCCGCGAGGGGATGGTACAGGCCCGCCCGATGCGGGTGGGCCAGGCCGAGTACTTCGAGGACGCCCTCGACGGCATTCGAAAACGAATCGAGGAGCTGGAAACCAAGCGCGAGAAGGACTGATCGCCCACACCATCCAACGGGAGTATAAGGATCGAAGGCTCGCTCGCCGGGGTGGCGGATCGCCTGCCGCCGACGCCCCGGCGAGTGTTCGTAAGGGACTCGCGATCCGGGCGGAGATCGCCCATGTGCACGTTGTGTGGGACAAGCGCTCGGCGAGGCTTCCTCCAGCGCCAGAGCGATGGGTCCCGGTCCTTTTCGTCTGGTGATGACATGGCAAGAGCCCTATAAAGGGAGCACAATGGACAAGGCAACGCTTCGAGAAGAGATTGCAGCATTGGAGGAACGTCTACGGGAGGCTAAGACCAAGAAGCCCGCCCACGATACCTCCGGAACGCACGATGCGATGGTCCTGGAGATCGAAGATGCGCTCTTCGACAAGCGAAAGGCCCTGGCATCCCTGGAGGGCGGCGATAGCGAAAACGCTCCGTGAACCAGGCAGGTCGTCGAACGCCACGGGCGATGGAAGGTGATCCTTCTGGACCCTCCGCTCGTCCGTCACAGAGTTTGGCTGCCGACATCATCGGCCACTGCTCGCGCGAACCGGAACGAACGACGATAGACCACGGGAGAGATTGCATGGCAACAAGGATTCTAGGTATATGCTGCAGCCCTCGCCGGGGCATGACCACCTACAAGGCGATGGAGACCTGCCTCGCCGCCGCCGAGGCCGTCGACGCAGACATCGAGACCGAGATCATCGAGCTGGCCGGAAAGGGGATCCAGCCCTGTATCGGTTGTGGCGCCTGCAAGGAAGAACTCACGTGCACCCAGGAGGACGGCTTTCGGGATTTGATTCCCACGCTGGCCGACCCCAAGGTCAACGCGATGATCATCGGCACGCCCGTCTACTTGTGCACCATGACGGCGCAATGCAAGGCCTTTCTCGATCGATCGGCCATGTTCCGCCGAAACGGATGGCTCTTCCGAAACCGTGTCGGCGGTGTCTTCGCCGTCGGAGGGGTTCGTAACGGCGGGCAAGAGCTGACGGTGCAGGCCGTTCGCGCCGCCATGCTGTGCCACGACATGATCTGCGTCAGCGACGGCAAACCGACCGCGCATCTCGGCGGGACGGTCTTCAGTGGGTGCGAGGGCGGCGTCGAGGCGGATGAGTTCGGCCTACAGACCGTCCGAAACCTGGGCCGGCGCGTGGCCGAGGTCGCGCTGATGCTCGCAGAGCGCGCCGTCCGCGCGACGGCCGAAGAGACCCGATAGCCACACGGCCCGCTTCGCGTGCGGCAGCAGCCTGGGGCCGATGCTCCCGATCCTCGTCGGCGTCCTGAGTCTTTCGTCGGTCTTCCTGCGTCGACGGCGATAGCGGCAGGCTTGGCCTACGCTCTCGCAAGGCATTCTCGTTCCCGGCGACGGCCGATCAAGTGCATCTCGATTTCGGTTGCACGAGGATCCTCGGGCGGATGCTGCATATCCCTTGCCCGAGCCGCAGCATTCATGCTGCGCGGAAATGGACCGCGCGAGATGAATCTCGCGGCTCGCGCCGTTCGCGCCATACACGCCATCCCTGCAACGATCCGTTTGATGCACCCCGGCCGATCGGCGCGACACAACCGGTCTTGTGGCCGTCCGCGCACAGGTGTATGGTGATGGGGAGCCTGCCCGTGATGGTCGCGGGCAGGCCCACAGGGGAATCTCCGCTACTACCAGCAGGGGTAAACACAATGGACAAAGTGACACGAAGAGGGTTTGTGAAAGGGACGGCGGCGACGACGGCCGGTCTGCTGCTGGGGACGTCGAAGACGAGCTGGGCCGGGGCCAACAACAAGATCCGGGTTGCTGTGTTGGGGATCAACGGACGGGGCAAGTCGCACATCAGCGGCTTCTCGGCGCTGCGGGACGTGGAGGTGACGACCCTGTGCGATCCCGACGCCCGGCTGTTCAAGCCGCGGAGCGAGAAGTACTTCGAGAAACGCGGCCAGAAGGCGCCGAAGTGCGAGCAGGACCTCCGCCGCGTGCTCGAGGACAAGGACATCGACGTGATCTCGATCGCCACGCCGAATCACTGGCACTCGCTGGCGACCATCTGGGCCTGTCAGGCCGGCAAGGACGTGTTCGTCGAGAAGCCGATGACCCACAACATCTACGAAGGGCGCAAGGTGCTCGACGCGGTGAAGAAGTACAACCGGATCGTCCAGCACGGCACGCAGCTTCGCAGCAGCCCCGGCTTCCAGGAGGGCATTCAGCTCCTCAAGGACGGCTTCATCGGCGAGGTCTACATGGCCCGCTGCGTGTGCTACAAGTGGCGGCCTTCGATCGGCAAGGCCCACCCCGGCAAGCCGCCGGAGGGGCTCGACTGGAACGTGTGGCAAGGTCCGGCCCAGGAACAGTCCTTCATGCTGAACGAAGAGGGCAAGGGCATTTACGTCCACTACTACTGGCACTGGGTGTGGGAATACGGCAACGGCGACATCGGCAACCAGGGCGTGCACCAGCTCGACGCCGCCCGTTGGGGCCTCGGCGTGGACGTTCCGTACCGCTGTGCGTCCATGGGCGGGATGTTCCTCTGGGACGACGCCAAGGAGGTCTTCAACGTGTCGTCCAGCTCGTTCATGTTCAAGGGCCAAGACGGCAAGGACAAGATGATGACGCTCGAGGTCCGGCCGTGGCACACGAACGACGAGGTCGGCGGCGTGTCGTTCGGCGTGCTCTTCTACGGCTCCGAGGGCTATATGTCGTTCCCGAGCTACTCCGGCTATAAGGCCTTCAAGGGCGACTCGCACACCTGCAAGCTCGTCAAAGAGAAGAGCATGGGCGGGAACCACTGGATGAACTTCATCGACGCCGTCCGCAGCCGAAAGGCGGAGGATCTGACCGCGCCCGCGATCGACGGCCACTATTCCTCGGCCCTTTCGCATTACGCCCTGACGGCAGCCCGGGTGAATCGCGTGTTGGAGATCGATACGAAGACCGAGCAGGTCAAGAACGACGACGAAGCCAACCGCATGCTCACGCGCGTGTACCGCAAGCCCTTCGTCGTGCCGGAGAAGGTCTAACGCAACGCAGAGATCCGGAGGCACTGCGCCAGATGGGGAAGCCCTTCCCCATCTGGCCGGGTCACCGGGCACCGGCGGACCGTGCACGCGTCGACGGCGCTCGGCCATCCGTGCGTTGCGTCAGCATGATCCGTACATACGCGTGCAGCAGGTCACGGGGCACATGCCCGAAATCCACGACCATCTGACGCGGATCGTCGACAGGACGGAAAAGGTCATCGCCGAGCAGCTCGGCCAGACCAAAGCGGACACGCAGGAGAGAATCGACACTGTGCGGAGAACCTTGTACGACCGCATCCCCGGTCAGATCCAAGCGAACATGCAACTGGCCTTCGAGAAGGCCTCCGAAGAATCCGGGCAAGGCATGAAGGCCAGGATGGTAGACATCATCGCCGGCCACGCCAACGAGGTCTCGGATGTCATGTTCCAGGATGCCCAGAGGGACATCATCGAGGGCGTCCGCGGCCTGGCGGATTGGCTGGCCGACCAGTATGCCAAGATGCTCGATACCGTCCGTCGGCACACGAACCTGGCAGTGGAGAACCTCAACTTCGTCGCTGAGGAGACGTCCGGCGATCAGATCGAGAAGCAGCTGGCGGCAATCGACGCCGTGGCCCAGGAGGTCGAACGACTGATGGCCGCTGGTGAATCATAGGGGTGAAGAGACCGGCGACAGCTGTGTGCGAGCTGCCCCGCCGTCATGAACGCTTGGCAGGGGTCGCTTCAGGATGAGTTTCACTCTTGCAGATCTCCGCAGATGGATGGAGTCCGACGAGGACGAGCACCTTGAATTCAAAGAGGCGAAGCAGCGGTATGACTTTGGGGAACTTGTGAAATACTGTGCAGCGCTGGCCAACGAGCGCGGTGGTAAGATGGTCCTCGGTGTCACAAACAAGAAGCCTCGAAGTGTCGTTGGTACAGCGGCATTTCAGAACCTTGAACGAACCAAAGCTGGGATCACTGAGCGGCTACATCTGCGTGTAGAAGCGGCCGGCCTTCAACATACCGACGGTCGTGTGGTGATCTTCGATGTTCCTTCGCGTCCCATCGGCTATCCCATCAACTACAAGGGGGCGTACTGGATGCGTGCGGGCGAGGATCTCGTCCCCATGACGCAAGACCAATTGAAACGTATCTTCGAAGAAGCGGGCCCGGATTTCTCCGCTGAGATCTGCCGAGGCGCGATGCTTCGAGACCTGGACGCCGCTGCTATCGAGGAGTTCCGCGCTAGGTGGATGCGCAAGTCAGGCAACTCAGGACTCGGAACGCTTTCTCCAGAGCAGCTCCTAAGAGACGCCGATCTACTTGTGGATGATGGTCTCACCTTCGCAGGTCTGATCCTGCTTGGCACGAATCAAGCCTTGCGAAAGTACCTGCCGCAGGGTGAGGTGGTTTTTGAATACCGTTCCTCCGAGTCCTCCATCCCGTATCAGCAGCGAAACGAGTTCCGCCAAGGTTTCTTTCAATTCCACGATGCGCTCTGGGAACGAATCAACCTGCGCAATGATGTGCAGCATTTTCGAGATGGGCTGTTCGTCTGGAACATACCTACCTTCAACGAAGATGTCGTCCGCGAAGCGATTCTCAACGCCGTGAGTCATCGCAACTACCGTCTTCAAGGATCGGTGTTCATCCGTCAGTATCCCCGCAAGCTGGAGATCGTCAGCCCTGGCGGTTTTCCTCCAGGGGTCACCCCCGAGACCATCCTCTTCCGTCAATCACCAACCAACAGGCGCCTTGCCGAAGCTCTCGCGAGGTGCGGATTGGTAGAGCGTTCGGGCCAGGGTGCGGACTTGATGTTCAAGGAGTCGATCAAGGAAAGCAAGCCCGTCCCCGATTTCGGGGGAACCGATGCCCATCAGGTGGCCCTGACCCTTCGCGGTGAGGTACAAGATCCAAGGTTCCTACGCTTTCTCGAGCAGATCGGTGAGGAGAAGCTGGCTTCATTTGCGATCGAAGACCTGTTGGTCCTAGATCTCGTACACCGCGAACAGCCTGTCCCTGAGCACCTCAGGGACCGCCTCAGGTACCTTGTAGAACAAGGCGTCGTCGAGACGGTTGGCCGTGGCCGAGGCTCACGTCAGATTCTCTCGCGAGACCTGTACGAATTCCTTGGCAAGAAGGGGGTCTACACGAGGAAGCGGGGCCTGGACAGGGAGACCAATAAGGAGCTTCTGCTAAAGCACATACAGGACAACGAGGAAGAAGGCAGCAGGTTGCCGGAGCTGATGCAGGTCCTACCGTCCCTTTCGCGCCATCAGGTTCAGTTCCTGATGCGTGAGTTGAGGGCTGAGGGTCGAATCCATCGTGTCGGGCGGACGAAAGGGGCTAGATGGTATCCTGGGACAGGTTCTGAGAAGGTTGCGCCTGCTGACGCAAATGAGGAAGACAACCAAGGACCCTGACGCAATCTCCAGGATATAAACCGCTGGCTTCGAAAGTTTTATGAGAATGGTGGATTGCGTTTAGATTGCGTCCCGAACGCAATCCTGACGCAATCCCGGAATCCGCTTCTGGGTGGCCGTTCGATAAGGCACAGCAGTACAAGGACTTGGAGTAACTTATCTTGGCGTACCGCTGTGCGTCCATGGGCGGGATGTTCCTCTGGGACGACGCCAAGGAGGT
>CAZKCX010000127.1:6942-12322 GCA_964550865.1 uncultured Planctomycetales bacterium | reverse complement strand
GGTCGACAGCGAGCATTCGGCGATCTTCCAATCGCTCCAGGCCGGGCGGGACGGGGAAGTGGAGCGGATCTACCTGACGGCGTCCGGCGGGCCGTTCCGCACGTGGTCGGCCGAGCAGATCGCCGGGGCGACGCTCGAGGACGCGCTGAATCATCCGACATGGGACATGGGGCCGAAGATCACGATTGATTCGGCCACCATGATGAACAAGGCCCTGGAGATTATCGAGGCCCGCTGGTTGTTTGGCGTTCCCGCGGATAAAATCGAAGTCGTGATCCATCCGGAGTCGATCATTCACTCCATGGTAGAATTCTGCGACGGCTCGATCGTCGCACAACTGGGATCGCCCGACATGCGGACACCCATTCAATACGCGCTGACGTACCCGGCGCGACGCGCCGGGCCGAGTCGCCGGCTGGACGTCCGCTCGCTTCGAAGGATGCACTTCGAGCCGCCGGACCCGGACCGGTTTCCGGCGATCGAGTTGGGTTTTCGCGCCGCGCGAGAGGGCGGCACGAGCGGGGCGGTCCTCAACGCCGCGAACGAAGCGGCCGTCGACGCGTTTCGAGAGGGGCGCATCGGCTTCAAGGATATTGTCCCGTTCGCCCGCGACGCATTGGACGCCCACGAAACCATCGGCGATCCCACGCTGCAAGACCTGATGGAGGCGGACGCCTGGGCACGGCGACGGGTCGCATGTCGGCTCGACTGAGTCGGGCTCGAGGCAAACACAGACGGGGAGTTCGCTCTTGTTGCAATTGTTGGCACTGCAAACCGGCATGGCTCTTCACCCGACGATGGCTTCCACGCTCACCGCGTGGCTCTTGAGCGGATGGTCGGTCATCCTGATGGTGCTGGGCTTCGGCCTGGTGATCTTCGTCCACGAGCTGGGGCACTTCGTGATGGCCAAGCTGACCGGCGTGCGCGTGGACAAGTTCGCCGTGGGCTTCGGCTGGGAGCTGATCGGCTACACCTACGGCGAGACGCGATACTCCTTCAACGCATTGCCGCTGGGCGGCTACGTGAAGATGCTCGGCCAGGAGGACTTCGAGATCGACAAGTCCGGCGAGTGGAAGGTCCGGGACGACCCCCGGGCGTTCACCAACAAGCCCGTCGGATCGCGCATGCTGATCGTCTCGGCCGGGGTGGTGATGAATCTCGTCTTCGCGGCGTTGGCCTTCATGATCGTCTTCATGGTCGGCCTCCGTACGATCCCCGCGCGCGTGGGCCACGTTATTCCGGGCAGCCCCGCGCATCGGGCCGGCCTCATGCCGGGCGACGAGATCGTCACGATCAACGAATCGAAGATGGACGACTACTCGTCGGTCAAGTACGCCATCATGCTGACCGACGCCGACAAGCCGCTCAAGATGCAGATCCGGCGGACGGACGAGCCGAACCTTATCGACGTCTTCCTGGAGCCGGAGTGGTCGGAGGAGGAAAAGCTACGGCAGATCGGGATCGGCTCTCCCATGACGCTCCAGGTCGGCGGCGTCACCATCGAGAGCGAGCTGGAGGAGAGCCGCGAGGATCGGCTCCGCGTCGGCGACTTCATCGAGGAAGTGGACGGCGTCAAGGTCGAGAGCCATCTCGAGGTGGAGCGGCTCATCACCGAGAAGCGGGGACGACCCGTGAAGATCCTGGTCCGTCGGCCGGAGGATCCGTCCGACCCGGACGCGCCCACCGAACCCGTGGAGTGCTACCACAGCGCGCGGATGATGGTCCTGCCGACCCGCGACTCGTTGACCCAGCACATTTTGGGCCTCATCCCCCGCACGATGCTGATGGACGTGAGTCAGGGCGGTCCCGCCGAGAAGGCCGGGCTCCGCCCCGGCGACATCATCGTCAAGTGGGCCGACATGTGGCATCCGACGGCCAAGGAGTGCAAGGAGAGCGTCGTCGCCAAGGACGAAGACGGTCGATACGTCTACGCCGGCCGCGACGTCGAGATCGTCGTTCGCCGGCAGGGGATCGGCCAGGAATTCGGCGTGGGTCCCGATCGGCCCACGGGCACGTTCGTGGGCTACCATGTCCTTAAGCCCCTGCTGGATGTCCGCGACGACCTCCTGCTCGCCGCGCGAAAGGACCCGGCAGCGACACGCGACCGCGTGCTCGAGATCCTACGCAAGCACACGGACGATCCCGTCATCCTCGAGGAGATTCAGAAGGATCTGGACCGCAACGCGCAATCGGGCCAGGCCCTGGTGCGATGGCTGCTGGGCTTGGATCGCGAATCCTATGTCGTCCGCGTCGGCGGAACCGGTCTCATGGGGGGCGGGTCTCCGCGCGTGGGCGTCGTCTTCGGCATGCTCGAGACGGATCGGCTGGCCGTCGCCGACGTGCTGGAGATCGACTTCGACGACGAGCCGACCCCGGCGGCCTCGTTGAAGATCCCCCGCGGCGCCCTGATCACGCACTTCAACGGCGAGCCCGTCGACACTTGGTTTGCACTCCTGGATCGGTTCTGGCAGAACGTCGGTACGGAGGCCACGCTCACCTACCTCCACGAGGGTGAGACCCTGAGCGGCACGATGCGGATTCCGCAGTCCCTCAAGACGGCGTTGGACCTGGAACCGGGCGCGGACATCGTCAGCATCGCCGGGAAGCGGCGGGCGCGGTTCGAGCGTCCGGACGGGAAGAAGATTCCCGTCACCCTGCCTTTCTGGGGCGCGGCCTATCAGATCCTCAAGGAGCACGAGGGCCAGACCGTTCCGGTGATCTACCGCTACGCCGGCAAGGAGATCTCGACCGACGAGAAAGGCGAGCCGCTGACGTACCCGGTGACGGCCGACAACCGCGACCCGTGGGCGATGCGGATCCTCTACTCCTCCATGCTCATTTTCTTCCCCGAGCGGTTCGTGCTGCAGAAGAAGAACCCGCTCGCGGCGATGTGGATGGGCTTTAAGAAGACCGGCACGTTCATCTTCCAGGTCTACAAGACGCTCGAGCACATCATCTTCACGCAGAAGGTGGGGGTGGAGAACATCTCCGGGCCCGTGGGGATCTTGCGGATCGGGCACGCCGTCGCGCAATCCGGCGTGATCAACTTGCTGTACTTCCTGGCCTTCATCTCCGCGAACCTGGCGGTGATCAACTTCCTGCCGCTGCCGATCGTGGACGGCGGGTTGATGATCTTCCTGATCCTCGAGAAGATCCGAGGCCGGCCTGTCTCGCTCAAGATGCAGGTGGCCACGCAGATCATCGGGCTGGTGCTCATCGTGAGCATCTTCGTCTTCGTCACCGTCCTCGACGTGTCCAAGTGGATGGGCGAGGGGTAGGCGAGCCGAACCCGTATCATTTTACCGGAGGCGAATGTGACAACTCTGTTGTTGCGCTCGATATTCCTTGGCTCGGTGCTCTGTGTGGGAGTCGGGAACCAGTCCTCGCAGGCCGAGGACGCCACACCATCGGATCTCGGCCTGTTGCCCTATGACACCCGCTGGGAGTACCCGCACTTTCTCACATTTCGGCCGGGCAACGGCCAAGCGTGCGAGGTCAACCCGCCGCGCTTCTCATGGCCGTACGTGCCGCACGTGCTCCTGGACAAGGAGGGCGCGCGGCGACACGAATTCTGTTTCCAGCTTTCCCGGTCCGGCGACTTCACCAAACCGGACCATACAATCCGAACGCCCTACAACTTCTACAACGCCCTGCCCGTGCTTGCGAAGGGTCGCTGGCATTGGCGGGTCGGGTACTGGGTGGGCACGAAGCAGGAGCAATGGAGCGCGGTTCGAACGTTCAACGTCGGCGACGACGCGCAATCGTGGGACCGGACTCTCATCCACGAGGCCGCGCGGCGCCTTGGTGCCAGGCCGCATCCCCGCCTCGGCCCCCCCGACGGCGATTGGTCCGCGTGGCGAGAGCGGCTGGCGAAGGATCCCGAGACCGCCCAATGGCTGGAGTCCGTCCTGGCGGCGGCCGACAAGGCCCGCAAGAGAACATGGTGGCGGCAATTCCCCGAGACCGATCGCCGCGGCAAGACCGATCTGAACGAACATCGCTTCGCCGAGATCGGCCGGAGCACCGCCCTGGCGGCGCTGGCATACAAGCTCACGGGGGACGACCGCTTCGCGAAGGCCAAGGAGCACGCCCTGGCCCTGGCACGGTTCCCTCGAGGAGGAGTGGCCTCGCCGGAGTTCCACGGCGCGAAGCGCAAATGGTCCACGCAGATCACCGAGTTTCTCGCGCTCGTGTACGACTGGCTCTATGCCGACCTCAGCCAGGCCGAGCGTAAGACACTCCTCGACTCGATCGAGTGGCGGCTCCGCGCGACGTATCTGCAGAGGGCATCCTGGGCGGCGGGATCGAACATCCATTTCCGCGGATCGGCCGTGTTCTGCGCGAGCCACCCGTACGAGAACTTCGTCTGGTCGCTGCCGGCCGTGCTCCTGACGGCCGGTGACCTCGAGCTGTCCGACGAGCTCACGCCGCTGTGCCTGAACTACCTGACGGGCGTGACGGCCGCCCACGGGCCCGACGAGGGTTGGAACGAGGGCATGAGCTACGGCCTCGGCAAGGGCAAGTCGATGCTCGGGGCGGCGATCTCCACGGCGATTCTGCTGCCCGAGCTGAACCTGGGACGGAACCCCGTCCTCCGGCGGCTGGGTACATGGTACGCGCACCTCATGCCCTTCGGCATCAACCGGGTGCCCTTCGGGGACTATGGGGAGGGCGTCGAGGGCAAGCAGCGGGCCCAGCAGGTCATCTTCCGGTGGTTGGGTTGGCTGACAAAGGACGGTCGTTTCGCTCGGCGGTACGCCGCCCTGACGGCCGACCGCCGTGCATGGCCCTCCGGGCGTCCGTGGCTCGACCTGGTCGGCGCGACGAAGCTCGACCTGCCGGCGCCGGCGCCGGAAGACACCCACGCGATCTTCCCCGAGGCCGGCTGGGTCATGGCGAGCACGCAGCCGCCCTCGAACGCCGACGCCTGGCACGACGCGGTCGGCATGATCTTCCAGTGTCGGCCTCGCGGCGGATACAGCCACTCGTTCCGCGCGGAGAACGATTACGCCTGGTACGCCTTCGGGCAGACGCTCTCCGCCGGCGGCGGGGGGATGGCCTACCCCGATCCGCATTCTCGGCACAGCTTGAGCCACAACGTGGTATTGGTGAACGGCGAGGGCCAGGAATGGAACACGCGGCGGCCGAACGCACCGTATGTCGGACGACTGCTCGCCTATCGGCGCACGAAGGACTGGACGTACTGGGTCGGCGATGCCACGCACGCCTACCAGACGGTCGAGCGAGTGCTGCGGTGGCATCGCCATGTCGTGCTCGTCGACGCAAGATGGTTCGTCGTCTTCGACGATCTGGCGATGCGGCCCGAGGCCAAACCCGCGCGATTCTCGTGGCTCTACCATGTCGCGCCGGAGTGTACGAT
>CAZKCX010000127.1:2256-6932 GCA_964550865.1 uncultured Planctomycetales bacterium | reverse complement strand
CATCGACAAGGCCGCGCCGTCGCTGACCTATCGCATGGGCGACGTCCACGCCCGCGTGACGTTGCGATGTCCGTCCGACGGGCTCGAAGTGGTCGACTTGCAGGGACGCGAGGGCTTCAAGAACCCCGTGACCGGAGAGGACATGTACGAGCACACCACCAGGGTGCTCGCGCGAAAGGACCGGGAGCTGAAGCCGTCGCGGATCATGGCCCACAACGTCTGGGTCACGAACCGGAAGCCCGCACAAGAGTGGACGGTGCTCGCCGCCCTCATGGCTTGGCGCGACGGAGGCGCGGCGCCCAAGCTCACGTTCCCAAGTCGGCGGGCCGTGACCATCGAACCGAAAGACGGGGCCCGGCGGACCGTCTCGTTCGATCCGGACGTCTCGGGCGACGTCCAAGTCGATCTTGCCGAGGCACGATCGCACGCGATCGCCACCGATCCGAGCATGCTCCCGCCGACGGGACGGCGTGAGTCGGTGACGATCGGGCCTGATACGTACGCGGTCGAGTGGCTCGCGCGCGAGACGTTCGAGCGGGACGACTGGGTCTCGCGTTGGGTCGTCGAGGGCGACAGTGTGGTGAAGGTCGTCGACGGCAGGCTCCACATCGGCCGCACCGATCCGAAGGCCAAGAACGTCGCCACGGTGTGGTATCGACCCGAGTTGCCCAAGGACGTCATGGTGCGGTTTCGCGCCAAGCCGATCCCTCCGGCGGAGAACAACGCCGCGAACCTGAACCTCTTCCTACACGCCCGCGAGAACGACCGCTCGCCCGTGCGGTTCGGTCGCACCGGCAACTACAAGGAGTACCACCAGATTCCGAACTACATCGTGACGTTCGTCGGCGGCTATCGGCCCGGGTGGAGTCGGGCGCGTCGCGATCCGGGGTTCAACCTGCTCCACGAGGCGGAGATTCGCTCGGAGGTCGGCACGGAGTATCGCATCGCCGTGGTGTTCGTCGGCGGTCGATTGCGGTACTACGTCGACGGCAAGCGGATCCACGACGTGACCGACCCGAAGCCGCTGCCGGCCGGCCGCTTTGCGATCCGAACGTGGAGCACGACCGGATGGTGGGACGACGTGGAGTTCGGCCGCGTCTTGAGCGACTGAGCCTCGCCCGGAGTAGCCGAGGGGAACAGGTGTGCCTTCGGGTTGAAGACGAACGGGAGATGCGGTTTCCGGCCTGCAGGAATCCCCGACTCCGCGATGCGACACCGGAACAGCGTCTGCACAGTCGGGCAGGCTTGCCTTCTGTGGCCCAGCCGCCCTCGGCTGTGGCTTTCAACGGTTCACGGCCGGGGGCGGCCGTGCCACACCATACGGTTCACGGCTGGGGGCGGCCGTGCCACACTACTTCGATCTTCGCTGCAAGCCGCCTAACGCGGCTTTCCGTCGAAGTGTGGCCCAGTCGCTAATGGCTGTGCGATCCGGCGATCTCCGGTGGGGCGGGGCTGTCGGCCGAGTAGGGAGAGATCTCTCGAAGCCGCTTGATGATCCGTGGGATCTGCTCGATGGTGTAGTCGATCTCCTCCTCGGTGTTGTAGCGGCTGAGGCTGAACCGGATCGAGCCGTGGACGGCCGTGAAGGGCACGCCCATGGCCCGCAGGACATGGGACGGCTCGAGCGAACCGCTCGTGCACGCGCTGCCCGACGACGCGGCGATGCCCACCTGGTCCATCAGGAGCAGGATCGCCTCGCCCTCGACGTACTCGAAGCTGATGCTGGTCGTGTTCGGGAGGCGGCTCTCGGTGGTGCCGTTGACCAGGGCGTTCTCGGTGCGCTCGAGAATGCCCTGCTCCAATCGGTCGCGCATCGCTTGGACGCGTGTGATCTCCTCCTCCATGTTCTGTTGCGCGAGCTCGCACGCCTTGCCGAGGCCCACGATGTAGGGGACGTTCTCGGTTCCCGCCCGACGCCCGCGCTCCTGGTGGCCTCCCATGAGCAGGGGAGACAGCTTCGTGCCGCGGCGGACGTACAGGACGCCGACGCCCTTCGGCGTATGGAGCTTGTGACCGCTGATCGCCATGAGGTCGATGGGGGTCTTGCTCATGTCGACGGTGAGTTTGCCGACGGCCTGGACGGAGTCGCAATGGAACACGACACCTTTTTCCTTGCAGATCTCGGCGATTTCCTGGACGGGGAAGATGACGCCCGTCTCGTTGTTGGCCCACATCACGCTGACGATGCCCGTTTCGTCTGTGATGGCCTGACGGAACTCGTCGAGGTCCAGGCGTCCCTCGCCGTCGACGGCCAGCTCCGTGAGGGTGTGCCCCTGCCCTCGAAGCCATCGGCACATCGTTCGGACGGCCGGATGCTCGACCTTCGTGGTGATGATGTGCTTCTTGTCCGGGTAGCGATGCAGCGTGCCACGGATCGCCGTGTTGTCGCTCTCGGTGCCACAGCTCGTGAAGACGATCTCCTCCGGGCGGGCGTTGATCAGGGCCGCAACCTGTTCCCGGGCGATCTGGATGTGATGGGCGACGCTTCCGCCGAAGCGGTGCATGCTGGACGGGTTTCCGTAGTGGTCCTTGAAGAAGGGCATCATGGCCTCGACGACCTCGGGGGCGACGGCCGACGTGGCGTTGTTGTCGAGATAGACGTTCACGCATCCTCCTCCTGTTGCACGACCACCAGATCGTCCGAGACGAATTCCCGTAAGGGCGCCTCGATCGTGTCCTTCATCGTGAATGGGGCCGTGGGGCATTGGGCGCACGTGCCCCGCATCGCCACGATGACGCGGTTCCCCTCGACGTCGATCAGTTCGACGTCACCGCCGTCCGTCTTCAGCTTGGGGCGGATCTCTCGATCGATCGTCTCCTCGATCATGCGGATCTTCTGAATGTTCGTCAGCTTGGCCTTCGGCGGCTTGCCCTTGGTCTCGGATTCCTCCGCGGGGGCCTCGCCGCTGTGCACGGCGTCGATGATCTCCTGCAGGTCGGCGTGGCAGCTTTCGCACCCGCCGCCGGCCTTGATGTAGTGCGTGACCTCCTCGATCTTGTGCAGATCGTTCTCGCGCACGACGCGCTCGACGTCTTCCCGGGTCACGCCGAAGCAATGGCAGACGACCTCGCCTTCGAGCTCCTTCTTCTTGCCGTCTCCCTCCCCCCGATGGTTCGCGATGGCCAACTCGAGGGCCTCACGCCCCATCACGGAGCAATGCATCTTCTGCTCGGGTAGCCCACCCAGGTACTCGGCGATGTCCCGGTTGGTGACCTTCTCGGCCTCGTCGAGCGTCATGCCCTTGATCATTTCGGTAAGGGCGGAGCTGCTGGAGATCGCGCTCGCGCAACCGAACGTCTTGAACTTGGCGTCCGCGATCCGACCGTCCGGCCCGAGCTTGAACGTCAGCTTCAGGGCATCACCGCACGCCAGCGAACCGACCTCGCCCACGCCGTCGGGCTCTTCCACCTCGCCGACGTTCTTGGGGTTCAGGAAGTGCTCTACGACTTTTTCACTGTAGTCCCACATGGATTCCACCTCGAATCGTCTGCACCGTGTTGGACCGATACGGTGAGTGAACTCGATGGAAGGCTCTCGGGGTCGCGAGTGACGTTTCGAAACCGACGGCAATCACGCCTTCGGGTTGTCGTCCCGAATGTCCAGGCTCCACGAGGGGCCGACGTCGGTCTCACGTACCTGCACGAACTCCTCTTTGGGGGCGCCGCAGTAACGACATCGTTTCGGCGGCTCGTCTCCCTGATGGATGTAGCCGCAGATTCGACATCGCCACAGCGTCATCAAGGCGCCCTCGCAGGAGTGCGTCGACTCACGGTCTCCGGATAACCAATGCATGATTATACGGCGCGGCCGTTCCGCCTTCCACACGCCTTGATTGTCCACGGGTTAGATGAAGGCACGCGATCGTTTGTTCGAGGCTGCAAGCGGCCGGGTCGAAAGACCCGGCACGGCTTGCAGATCGATCGTACCGTCTACTGAAGAATGGTCCGCAGCTGTTTGCGGGCTCGGTTGAGTCCCGAAGCGACCGTTCCTTGACGAACGCCCAGTTCCTCGGCGATCTCGGAATAATCCATTCCCTGCTCGTAGCGGAGTCGCACCATCCGCCGCATGCGCTCGGGAAGCTGTCGCAACGCAGCCTCAACGTCGATCGACAGCGCGGGGTCTTCCGTGACCGATTCGGACCGCCGCGGATCTTCGGCCAGGTTTTCCGTGATCTTCTGGTACCGCTTCTTCCGCCGAATATGCTGAAGGGCCTCGTTCACGGCCACGCGATGGATCCACGTGCCGAGGGCCGAGTCGCCGCGAAAGTCGCCGATCTTGTCGAACACGCGGACGAACGCTTGCTGCGACAGGTCGAACGACTCGTCCCGATCGCCGCCGGTCATCCGCATCATCAGCGACACAATGCGCTGGTGGTAGGTCTCGTATATCTGCCTCCGTGCCTGCTTGAACCCCTTGCTGCACGCCTCGACCAACTCCTTCTCGCTGCACTTCTCGGAGATGGGGCAGTCGTGGCAATTGCCGTTCGGGTGGCAGCAATTCACGGACCCGCTTTTCTTCGGACGCCTCTTGGACCGCTTTGGCTCGTCCAGAACAGCAGCACTCTTCTCGTGGTTGCGTTTGGTTGGCTCGCTCATGACTCACCTCAGTTCCTTTGGGAGAACCTTCTTCGGATGGTTGGGCGTCGCGCCTGCCCAACATGGCCCTGGATTCACGG
>CAZKCX010000127.1:0-2246 GCA_964550865.1 uncultured Planctomycetales bacterium | reverse complement strand
CGGAGAACTCCATGTTCTCTCTGGGTGAGAAATGAGCACCTCGCGTGCCAACGGGGAAACGGGCACCATTCCTTTGGCGCAAGGACTTGTTCGCCAATACTATAATTCTGGATGCCCTGGGAGAAAGGGGCTGGCCGGCTCGAGGAGGAGCTGAGACACCTCTACGAGCGGCGTTGGATCCAACAATTTGATCTGCAAGGGGATATGGAAAGGGATGCCTTAGGGCACGCGGGCCAAGGCGCCTCATTTAGACGCAGCGTGTATCATCCGCGCAAACGAGGCGCAACGTCGCTGCGGGAGGACCGCTTACAGCTACGTAACTGCTGTCTAAGTAGTGTTTTGCCTGCGCTGTGCTCTAGCCAGGACCCCTTCGGCCCGCCACAAGTGTCTCATAACGTGCTACACCGACACCTGCCTCTTCGGGACAAGCGTCGCTGCTAGTGCTGCATTTCAGAAGTATCGCGACTACATGCCCGAGCCGCGGCATTCATGCCGCGCGGCCGCGCCGGATGAATCCGCCGGCTCGGGCAGCGACAGTGTCGTGTGCGGTCGTATCCATAGTCTCACGATTTGTGAAACGCTGTACTAGCGCCCGAAGCCCGCATGGTCTCGTAGACATGGGCCGAAGCTCCCCATGTTCCGCATCACTAACTAAGATGACCATGGCTCGACCTGCCTTCCCGGGATTTCCCTCTTGGTCATCGCTGCGGTCCTCGCCGCCAGATGGTTCCCCGAACCACGGACCGCCTCAGGGATGAAAAGGGCGTGTCCGAGGGGTTCACGTTCACATCGAGCGAAACCCGTAGCGTCTCGCCGGACGGATCTTTGGTCTTGGCGCACGGACCTGCGGCGTGCTATTCCTAGGCACCGACTCCTGTTGGTCGGGCGCGTTGGGGTCTCGTCGGGCAGGCGAGACGAGAACAGACTGGCATTCGAGCAGGCCGGGCGGGCGGAACCATGAGCGAAACACCGAATGGAAGTGGCCAAGGCAAGTCGAAGCGCGCGCCGAGGCGGTGGGATCTCGAGGCGGACGTTGTGGTGGTCGGCGGCGGAGGCGCGGGACTTGCGGCGGGTCTGTCTGCCGCGGACGAGGGCGCGAAGGTCGTCGTTCTGGAAAAGACCGAACAGCTCGGCGGGACGACGAGCATTGCGGTCGGTTCCTTCACGGCGGCCTGCACCAAGATCCAAGAGGCCGCCGGCGTCGAGGACGCCCCCGAGTGGCACAACGAGGACATCGGGAAATTCAACCCCGATCTCGAACCTCGCAACAACTGGGAGCTGCGGGGGGTGTTCACGCGACAGGCCCACAAGACCCTCGACTGGCTGATGGAGCTCGGCCTGGAGTTCCATGGTCCGAGTCCCGAGCCGCCGAATCGGGTGCCGCGCATGCACAACGTCGTGCCCAACGCGAAGGCCTACATCGCCGTCATGCATCGTCAGCTGCTCAAGAAGGGGGCGAAGATCCTGCTCAACCATCGCGCGGTCGGGCTGCTGCGACAGGAGAGCGGAGCGCTGGTCGGGATCGAGGCCGATTCGTCCGCCGGCACGATCCGCATCCACGCCAAGGGCGGTGTCGTGATGGCGGCCGGGGACTATTCGAACGGTCGGACCGTCAAGTCCCGTCATCTGCCCGAGGAGGTTGCGACGGTCGAGGGCATCAACCCGAACGCCACCGGGGACGGCCACGTCATCGCGGGACAGGTCGGGGCCGATCTCGTGAACATGGACGTTGTCTACGGGCCGGAGATTCGGTTTGTCGCGCCGCCGCGCCGCCCGTTCGCCCAGCTGCTGCCGGCGAATCCGATGATGGCCAAGCTGCTCGGCAAGGCTATGGACCTGCTGCCCAAAACCATGCTCCAAAGCATGATCAAGCGCCTCTTGGTGACGTGGCAGCATCCCGAGACGAACCTCTTCGAGAAGGGTGCGGTGCTCGTCAATCGCAACGGGGAACGATTCATCGACGAGACCACCTCGCCCGAACTCGCCATCCCCCATCAGCCGGACAAGATCGCGTACATCCTCCTGGACGGACCCCTTGCCGAAACCTTCTCCGAGTGGCCGAACTTCGTCTCGACCGCGCCGGACATTGCCTACGCCTATATCCAGGACTACAAGCGCCTGCGTCCGGACGTCTATACCGAGGCGAACTCGATCGCGGAACTGGCACGGAAGGCCGGCATCGACGTGGCTGGGTTGACGCAGACGTTCGTCGATTACAAGGTGGCGGTCTCGGGGCTGGCCAAGGA
>CAZKCX010000126.1:0-12354 GCA_964550865.1 uncultured Planctomycetales bacterium | reverse complement strand
TACGTTATCAAAACCAAAATTAGAGTAGTAATACCTCTTTTTGGTTTTAGCTTTCTGTCCCTTGCGGTCGATGAACTCCTCGTAGATGCTCCCACGCTCGGCCTCGCGAATCCGCTGGATCATCACCTGCTTGGCGGTCTGCGCGGCGATCCGGCCCAGGGCGTCCATGCTGTACGGCTCGCCGTTCAAAGAGGCCTGAATCTCCCCGCTCAGGCGATCGATGTGACATTCCACGTCCTCCATCTGCCCCGCGGTCTTGCGGATGGCGGAGATGATCGCCTGCTCCAGGTCGCTGAAGACCAGCTCCTTTTCGATGTTCTTCTCGCGGCAGATGCCGTCGATGATTCGTAGCACGTCCACATTCATGGTCTAGGTCCTTATTCGATTGTCGTGCCGGCCGTCCCCCTGGAGGGCACGGCACACCCGATCGACGCGCCGGCTCGCCCCGAACAAACAAAAAAGTGGGCAAACGCCGCCCACTTTCGAACCCAACTCCACCGCAGGTAGACCGTTCCTGCTAACGCATTGGCATCCCCCTTCCAACGCGCTTCAGCCCACGTGCAAGATTACACCAGTGCTGGGTCGTTCGACTACGCACTGGTGCTTGCCCCATTGCCGCTCAGGCTGACGTTCATGCCGGTCTCACCGGGTTCGAAAATGTGCACGGCGTTCAGATCCAAGTGCATCGGCAGTTCCTGCCCTTCTTGGATCCGGCTGTGCGCGTCCGTACGACACACAAGGCGATCGTGTTTCGACGTAGCCATGTAGACGTCCATCTTGTCGCCCAACGGCTCCACCACGCTCACCTTCACGTTCAAGATGTTCTCGGTTCCGGCGAAGTTCCCGTCGGTTCGATTCGACAGGGACTCCGGCCGAACGCCCAGCACGGCCTCGCGTCCCACCAATCTCTCGACGCGACCGGCCAGGTCATCCGCCAACCGGATCCGATTGACGCCCTCGTCGAAATACACGGCGCCATTCTCTCCTACCAATCGTCCGTCTAAGAAGTTCATCGGCGGGGTGCCGACAAACCCGCCAACGAAACGATTGACGGGATAATCATAGATGTTCAGCGGCGAATCGACCTGCTGAACGTATCCGTCCTTCATCACGACGACCCGATCGCCGAGCGTCATCGCCTCTTCCTGATCGTGCGTGACGTAGATCGTCGTCGTCTGGAGCTTGCGATGCAGCTTCTTCAGCTCAGACCGCATCTCCACACGGAGCTTGGCGTCCAGATTGCTCAACGGCTCGTCGAACAAGAACGCCTTGGGATTCCGCACGATCGCCCGCCCGACGGCCACACGCTGGCGCTGCCCGCCCGAGAGGGCCTTGGGCTTGCGGTCCAGCAGCTCCTCGATGCCCAGCATCTTGGCCGCTTCGCGGACCTTCTGGTCGATCTCGCGCTTCGGCACCTTGCGGAGCTTCAGCCCGAACGCCATGTTCTTGTACACCGTCATGTGCGGGTACAAGGCGTAGTTCTGAAAGACCATCGCGATGTCCCGGTTCTTCGGGGGGACATCGTTCACGACGCGATCGCCGATGCGAATCGTGCCGCTCGTGGCCTCCTCCAGCCCGGCGACCATCCGCAGCGTAGTGCTCTTGCCGCATCCCGAGGGACCCACCAGGACGATAAACTCCTGGTCGGCGATGTGGAGATCCATGCTCGCAACGGCCACAACGTTGTCTGGGAAAATCTTGCCAATCCCTTCAAGGATCACCTGGGCCATAGGCTGTACTCACACCCCCCACGTCCACCCGGAGGTCCGGGTGCCGCGTAAAGCTACAGATTATAGGGAGTCGTTCGCGGCTGTCAACCGGGCTGCCGCTGCGGCCGCCCAGAATCCGTTACTGTTATTGCCTGCCGTCACCGAGCTTACGCGCGCTTTTCCTTGAACGTCCACGCGCCCCTGGATGCCCGCGTCTTGCGGGAGAGAATCGCCACGAGTAGCATCGCCCCCCGAGATCCGTGGGGTTCGATGCTCAACCCGTTCTCGGTTCTCGTGTACAAGAGGCCGGTGGTCGAGCATCTAGTGCTGCACTTCAGAAGTATCGCGACTACGTGCCCGAGCCGCCGGATTCATCCGGCGCGGCCGCGCGGCATGAATGCCGCGGCTCGGGCAGCGACAGTGTAGTGTGCGGTCCTGTCCATAGTCGCACGATTTGTGAAACGCGGTACTAGATTCCGCCGACACGAAGGGGCAATCACGTATTCATCGCTTTGGAGGGCATCGTTATGCATACCGCTTCGCTGTTTCTGATGGGCCTATCGCTTCTCGCCCCGTCCGCCGACGCCGAGCCCAAGCCGCTTGCGCTCGTGACCGTCGATGCCGGCCCGCACGATCGACAGGACGCCGTCATTGTCGCGTCCGTGTACCCCAAGATGCGACTCGGCAAGGAGCTGACACCCGCACAGCTGGCAACCTCCCGGCTGGAGCTCCTCGAGCAGGATAGCCCGACCCCGGCCAAACCCATTCCCGCGCAGTGGCAGGCCCCAACGACGCCGCCGCTCTCATCCTTTGAGCACGGAGCGTTGGTGTTCGTGCTGCCGGGGAGGATGAAGGCCCAGACCCGTAGGCGATTCCTGCTCCAGCGGAATCCCAAGCCCACCCCGCCGTCGCCGATGAGCATCGAGGACGATACGGGCAAGGCCCTGCTGATCCGCCACGCCGGGCGCCCCGTGGCTAAGTACAACTATGGCCTCGTCCGGCGGCGAGCCGGGCGGGAGAGCATCTTCGATCGGACGGCCTACTTCCATCCGGTCTGGGCACCGGGCGGGCAGATCGTCACCGACGACTTCCCCAAGTCGCACCCGCATCAGCGGGGCATCTTCCTGGCGTGGACCCGCGTGACCATCGACGGGTACAAGGCCGACTTCTGGAACCTCGGCGACCAGCGGGGCAAGACGGTACACGAACGTATGGAGGGCGTCGTCTCGGGTCCGGTCTTCGCGGGCTTCACCGCCCACAACAACTGCGTGGCCAATGAGCGCGTCGCCGTCGAGGAGACCTGGGTCACGCGGGCGTACGCGCTGCCGAAGGGGCCGTGGATCCTCGACTTCGACGTCCGGCACACGGCGACGGACAAAGCGGTCTCGCTGGAAAAGTACCGGTACGGCGGCATGGCGTACCGGGGTCGACCTGAATGGGTTGGTAGCGATCGGCCGGAGATCCTCACGAGCGAGAAGTACAACCCGAGGACGGTCGGTCCGGAGAGCGCGCGCTGGATCGATATGGCCGGCAAGCTGCCGGGCGGGAAGGCGGGCGGCGTAATGCTGATCGATCATCCGTCGAACCCTCACTTCCCGACGGCCGGACGGATTCATCCCGCGTTGCCGTACTTCTGCCTCGCGTTTATGCGGCGTGCGGGCTACAAGATCGAGGCGGGATCGTCGCTGGAGTTGCGCTACCGCTGCGTGGTTCACGACGGCCCGCCGGATCGCGAGACCAATGAGCGGCTCTTCCGAGACTTCGCCGACCCGCCCCGCGTGAGCCTGACGCCGGTCAAGGAGGGCAAGTGAGCGGGAGGGATCGCGGCAAGGCTTCAGACTTCAGGCTATAGGCTCCAGACCTCGGGCTGCAGGTCGGACCGCAGGGGACCATCAAACAGATCGTCGCAGGGATGCCGTGTATGGCGCGAAGGGCCCGAGCCGCGAGATCCATCTCGCGCGGTCAATCTCCGCGCAGCATGAATGCTGCGGCTCGGGCACACCGCGCTGCGCAAGATCATGGTCGAGGGCGACCGTGCCACGACAACTCATGGGCAATCCGGCTTCGCTATGCTACGCCGTGACAAGCATGCCCATGCTACGGGCTTGATGGGCAGGATGCCCACGCTACACGACTCACGGCCAGGATGGCCTCGCTTCGAGCTGTCTCGTGGAGCTTGGGATCCACATGCGGTATACTGCATGAGGTAGGGGGCTCCCGTTCCTACCCACCGGGCGAAGGAGGAAGGCGTCATGTCCCGCCGGTTTCTCGCCCCCGCCCTCGCCGTCTTCGTGGTCGGCTGTCTCAACCGTTCGCCGGTCGCAACCGCACAGACGACGTGGTACGTGGACGACAACGCATCAGGTGATCCCGGTCCGGGCGACCCGTCGTCCAGCGACCCGAACGAAGACGGTTCCGCGGTGCATCCCTTCGACGCCATCCAAGAGGGCATCGACGACGCCGCAGCCGGTGACACGGTCCTCGTGCTCGCCGGCACCTACATGGGCGTGAGCAACCGAGATGTGGACTTCGCGGGCAAGGCCATCACCGTCTGCAGCACGGACCCGAACGATCCCAATGTTGTGGCCGGGACAGTGCTCGACTGTGAGGGGGCCGGCCGCGGCTTCTCCTTCCATAGTGGCGAGAAGGCCGGCAGCATCCTGGAGGGATTGACCATCACGAACGGGAATGCCTACCCCAGCGACATGGCGATCGCCTTCGGGTGCGGCATCTACATCGCCGACTCCGATCCAACCGTCCGCAAATGCACGGTCACGGACAACCATTGGGAGGCTCTCGGGCCGTATGGCGGCGCCACTCCGGCCGGGGGTGGAATCTACTGTACCCACAGCGACGCGACGATCGAGGACTGCCTCGTGAACGAAAACACGGCCGATCTCGGCGGCGGAATCTGTTGCGTCGGAGGCGCTCCCCAGATCACACGCTGCACGATCACACAGAACTTCGCCCAATCCGCCGCCGGGCTCATGCTGCAAGGAGGCTCCGCCACCATCCGCGGCTGTACGATCTGCGACAACGACCTCGACGCTTTCGGCAGTGGCGGCGGCCTGAAGACGCAAGGGGGCAGCCCGACGATCATCGACTGCCTGATCGCGCGGAACTCCGGAGACCCGGCGTTTGCCGGGGGCATCCATGCCTCGGGCGATATTCATATTGTCAACTGCCAGATCCTGGACAACACGGTCGTCGAAGGATCTGGGGGTGGCATCTACCACTCGTCCGGAGACGCCGTGCTCACCCACTGCACCCTAACAGGGAACCGCAGCGACAACGGCGGAGCGATCTGGCATGGGGACGGCACGCTCACGGTCACGAACAGCGTCGTCGCAAAGAACGTGGCCGCCGAGTTCGAGTTCCCCGGTTGGGGCGGCGGCATCGCTTGGTATGGAGACCTCGTGATCACGAACTGCACGCTCGCCGGCAACGAGGCCGACGTCTCCCCCAACCTCCACTGCACGCGCACAGGGACGCTGGCCGCGACGAATAGCATCTTCTGGGACGCCCCTCTCACCAAGGACGCGAACCATATTGAAGCCACGGTCACCTACTGTGACGTTCAGGGCGGTTGGACGGGAGCGCGCAACATCGACCGTGACCCCTGCTTCGTGGACCCGAATAGCAGTGACTACCACCTGTCGAGTCTTTCACCCTGCATCAATGCCGGCGACCCCAACGGAGACTACACCGACCTAACGGACATCGACGGCGAGTCGAGGGTGTTGGGCGGCAGGGTCGACATGGGTGCCGACGAGGTGACGGGCACGTACCAAACGATCACGTACACGCTGACCGTCCAGATCGTCGGCCCGGGCGACGTCGAGCAAGATCCCGCCGATCAGACCACGTTCGAGGCCGGTGAGACGGTGACCCTCCGGGCCGTGCCCCTGGCAGAAGGCGACCGGTTCCTGCGTTGGGAGGAAGGCGGCGAGGTGGCCACGACCGATTCGGAGATGACCGTCCTCATGGATTCGGACAAGGGAGTCACTGCCGTGTTCCGAGAGGGCTCGCTCGGCCCGGTCTGCTGCCTGGGACCAGGAGCTTGCTCGATCGCCCTGATGGGCATGGCGGTCTTGTTGCTCGTCCGCGGCGCGGGACGGCGCGGCGGCGAGACCCCTCCACGCTGAAGCGCCGCTTCGCTTTCCCTGTTCTTTCCCGGCCTGTCGGGCCTCTACGGCAAGGCTTCAAGCTCCAGACCTCAGGCTACAGGCCTAAGTATAGGCCGAAGACTTCAGGTCGGATTGTTGTCCGTGCCGTTTGCCTCGAGGGGGCATGCCGAAATAGCCGGGTGTTTCCCAGCACGGGCGTCTCGCAGCACGGGCGTCCCGTAGCACGGGCGTCTCGCCCGTGAGTCAGTAACAAGAAGGACCCGCCAAGAGCGGCCATGCTCAACACGCTCGTGTAAGAGGAACTCACGGGCAAGATGGGGGTGACAACCCAATGATTCACGGCCGAGGGCGGCCGTGCCACAACAACTCATGGGCAAGATGCCCGTGCTACAAGACCCACGGCCAAGATGGCCGTGCAACGTTTTGGTACACTGTTTTGTCTTGATGAGGAGGTGTGTTCATGCGGAACCCCGAACGGATCATTGGCATGATGGTTGTCGCGCTCGTCGTGAGCGGGGCGACGTGTGTCCCGAGTGTGCATATCAGCGGCGGTTCGGCGCGTGGAGGCAAAGCAATGCCCAGCACGATTCAGGCGCTCCCTTACCCAAGCCAGTCGAAGCTGATGGTCTACCTCGATGACGAAGGCGCGTTGAGACCCGTCCGGACGCCGACCGAATGGAAGAAGCGCCGGATGCACATCCTGCTCGGCATGCAGGAGGTCATGGGCCCGTTGCCGCCGATCTCACGGAAGGTCGCACCGAACCTCAAGGTCCTCGAGGTCCACGAGACGCCGAAGTTCACCCGCAAGAAGATCACCTTCGCCTCGGAGAAGGACTGCCGCGTTCCGGCATACCTGTTCCTGCCCAAGGGCGTTCGCGCAAAGGTGCCGGCCGTGCTTTGCCCGCATCCGACGTCGCCCATCGGCAAGGGCCGACCGGCCGGCATTGGCGGGCCGTATTCGAGGATGTACGCCCTACACCTGGCCGAACGGGGCTATGTCACGCTTGCCCCTGACTATGTCCGCTTCGCCGAGTACAAGTGGGATCCGTACGCCCACGGCTATGTCAGCGCGACGATGAAGGGCATCTGGGATCACATGCGGTGCGTCGATCTGCTCTGCTCGCTGCCGGAGGTGGACCCGGAGCGGATCGCGGCGCTTGGTCACTCGCTTGGCGGGCATAACTCGATGTTCGTGGCGGTGTTCGACCCGCGGATCAAGGCGATCGTCAGCAGCTGTGGGTTCAATGCGTTCCAGTACTACAAGGGCGGCGACCTCAGCGGGTGGTCGCACAAGGGCTACATGCCGAAGATCCCCAGCTACGGCGGCTGGCAGAACATGCCGTTCGACTTCCATGGCGTGGTGGCCGCGCTGGCGCCCAGGCCGTTCTTCGTCAACGCGCCGCTGCACGACGCGAACTTCGACGTTCGCGGAGTCAAGGAAGCCGTCAACGCGGCCCGTGAGGTGTATCGCCTCCTGGGCGCGCCCGACGCGATCACGGTAGTCCATCCCGACTGCGAGCACGACTTCCCCGATGAGGTCCGTGCGCAGGCCTACACCTGGTTGGACCGGCAGTTGGGGTACTCCAAGAAGTAGGTAGACGGACGGCGGCCATCGGCACGACACCGATTGCTGCGTTTCAGAAATACCGCCCCTACCTGCCCGAGCCGCTTGTGGCGAGCCAAGTCGAGCCGTGGCATTCATGCCGCGCGGCCGCGCCGGATGAATCCGGCGGCTCGGGCAACAACCGTGGCACGCACGAACACTGCCATAGTCGTGCCGCGTATGGAACACGGTGCTAAGCTGTTCGCAACGATGTCTGAACAGTCGAACAGCCTTGCCGTTGTGGCCCAGCCGCCCTCGTTGTGGCCCAGCCGCCCTCGGCTGGGGCCTTTCTACGGTTCACGGCCGGGCTTGTCGCGGCGAAGCGTAGCGAAGCCTGGGTGCGGCCGTGCCACACTGTTCGATCTCTGTGGCAAGCAGCGTACGATGAGCAGGATCGAAGGAGAGTGGACGTGAGCGGACCACCGGAATCGGCGCGGTCGACGGGCAAGCGAAGCGAGGCACGGAGGATCGTCGTCACGGGCTCGACGGGCCGATTGGGCAAGCGGCTCGTCGCGGCTCTCGAGGCGGACGGCGATCTGGTTCGCGGCTTTGATGTGGTTCCAGACGATAAGGGCGACCAGACGATCCCCGGCGACATGAACAACTACCCGCTGGTGCAGAAGGTCGTGCAAGGCGCGCACGCCGTCTGCCACCTGGCGGCGATCCCGGCCTACAACGGCCGCGACGTGGACATGTTCGGCGCGAACGTCCGGGGGACGTTCAACGCGTTCCTGGCCGCGGCCGAGGCCAAGGTCCCGAAGTTCGTCTTCTGCAGCAGCCTGGCGATCTTGCTGGACGCGGGGCGCGGTGATCCGCCGCCGCCGGAGTACCTGCCGATGGACGAGCGCCACCCCGCTCGTTGCCAGGACATCTACGGCGTCAGCAAGCTGTTCGGCGAGGAGCTGGGGCGCGCCTACTCGCAACAGCACGACATGTCGGTCATCTGCCTCCGCCCGCACTGCATCGTGTGGAAGGGACCGGACGAGCTGACCGGGCCGGTCGGCGAGGGCAACGTCGCCGTGTGGGACGTGATCGAGGCGTTCAAGCTCGCGCTCGACACGGACATCCGGTACGGGGTGTACAACATCACCGGCAAGGACTGGAGCCGGATCACCAGCGAGAAGGCGGCGAAGGAGCTGGGCTACCATCCGCGCTGGTGATCCCGCGGCGGGGGGGCCGCAGACCGCCTACTTCACCGATCCTTCGGACAGTGCGACTCACAGCCGGCCGTTCGCCGCATGATGCACCCCACCTCACGCGGCGTCATACCCTCATTCCTCACGGAGCGTCGGCCACCGCCCGAACCAATCGTGGACGGGTCGCTCCGTTCGGGCGGCGAGCTCTTCGGTTCGACGCGCCGCGTGGGCGTAGGACGTATTGGCGATGATGATTGCGTCGTATTCCAGCCGGATGGCCTCATCCGTCGGTCGAATCGGCACGCCGCGATAGCGTCTGGCCAACGCCCGACCAAAGGTGTCGTTGGCGACGGCGACCATCTCCAGGCCGGCCAGCCTGGCCCCGCGCCAGAAGGCGAAGACGTTCTTCCCGAAATCACCGAGCAGGATCCGGCGCACGCCGGAATCGCGTAGGGCCAACATCCGCTGACGGATCTCGTGGACGCGGAAGCTCCGCTCGAACACGTGCGGCGGCAGCGGGATCGCTCGGCCCGCGAGTCGATCGCGCGCGGCCCGCCAGAGCCCTGCGGCCGCGCCGCGAAGGAAGGGGCCGGTGTTGTCCGAGGTCGTGCTCAGCCAGGCATAGCGTTGGAGCCAGTCGGTGAGATAGACCTCGAGCCACTCGCCGCAAAGGTAGCGGCAGGCGACGACGATGTTGTTCCTCGTGTCGTAGTAGGCGGTCGTGCCGCCGTAGCGCGAGGCCGGCGTCTTGAGGTGCCGCACGTGCAGGTCGTCGAAGGTCTCCACGCGGTAGCCCGCCGCCGCGATGCGAAACGACAGGTCGTACTCCTCGGCCTGCATGAAGAAGCCCTCGTCGATGCCGCCCACGTCCTGGAGCAGGTCCGTTCGAAAGCCCGCCCCGCACCCGATGAACACACCGGGCAGCGCGCTGCACTCGATGCCGCCGTCCGGCAGATGAGCGACGAAGCCGGCGGCGCCGAGGCTCTCCTCGCGCTCGAACCGGTCGATCATGCGTTTCACCGAGTCCCCGAGCGGCCACGAGTCGTCGTCGAGCGTGACGGTGTAGCGGAACTTCGCGTGCGGAAGGGCCCGAGCCTTCGCGCAACTGCCGCGGTTGTCGGGCAGCGCGAGCAGCGTCACCTCGGGGAACCCCTGGCGGACAGCGTCGGCCGTGCCGTCCGCCGAGGCGTTATCGACGACGAAGATCTCCATGCGGTCGCGTTCCAGGCCGCATTCGGCGAGGCGCGCGAGCGTCTCGAGGAGGACGTCGCGTCGGTTGTAGGTCGCGATCACGAAGCTGACGCCGAGCGGTCGGGGCATGACGTCGGCACGGTATCCCAGCGGGGAGGCGGCTTCAAGCGCGGCGCTGCGATACGTCCGCATTCCTCACGAAAGACGACGGCGAAGCGCACCGAACGTCATGCCGGCTAGGAGCAACGTGGCGACGCCCGGCTCGGGCACGATGACGTACGGGGAGACGTCGAAGTGGGTCGTCACACCGGGCGGCGTGCCTGGTTCGATGCCGGCCGTTGCGAGGATCTCCTGATCACTGAACAAGGGAATGTCCATGTCGTAGCCCCGGTTCAGGGCCTCGATGAACATGTTGGCCATAATCCCCTGGATCACCGTGCCGGGATGAAACCAGTCCGACACGAAGGCGTTGGTGGGCGACGGATCGCTCGTGTACGACCCGAGCCATAGGTCGACGCCGGCCAGTGTGAAGGTATCACAGGGGTCCTCGATCGGTCCCTTGACCGCATCGAATAGACCGAAGAGATCCAAGACCGGAAAGCCTCGCTCGGCCCCGATCGCCTTGACTTCGGCGTTGAACTGCGCCGCCGCATTCCGGTAAAGGGCGAGGCTGTTCGGGTGCAGCTGTCCTATGCTGTCCATATAGGAGATGGCCGGCGTCCTACCCAAATCGGGCACGGTGGCCAGGATCATCGCGGTGCCGGTGGGGTTATCCACCGTGCCGGCCACGGTTTCCAGGGCCGCCCGGAAGTTGGCCTTCATCTGCGGCAACATCACGATCGGGTCCTCGCCGTCCCCCAAGGCCCGACTGGCATGGGCGACCATATGGAAGGCGAAATCGTTGCCGCCGATGCCCAAATAGGCCAACGTGGGGTCGTGGCCGGCCAGACCCGTATGCTGGCCGTTGCTCAGCAGGTCGTCGGTGGTTGACCTCCCCATGGCGTAGTTGCGTTCATAACCGTTTCGCCGGGGCACGGGGAAACTGCCCTGCGGACCGAAGCTCACCTTACCGCTGTTGTCGAGGTGCTCGATCCAGTTGATGTACCCCTCCCCTCCCGGGAGGCTCGGCTCGACGGACCAGGATTCATCCGTCAGGCTGTCTCCCATCGCCCCGACCACATCCAAGATCCCGGCTCGTGCCGAACCGACGGCCAGAGCCATCCATGCGCATACGCACACCCACTTCGTCGTAGCGAAAAGGCACCCAGAATACGTCATCCTCTCCCTTCCTCCATCGCGTTGTCACAACGAAGGTCTCTCCCCTTGCCCCAGATGAAAGGCCACCTCGACCTGCGTCGCGGCTCGACGCCGCGACATCTCCTGTAGCAGAAGAACCTGCGGCGGGATTCCCCAGATGACCTCGCCCGGTACCCTCCGCGGGCGACGCGTTGCAGATTATACCGCCTCTCGCTTCGTTCGCAAAACGGGGGTTGGGGCCGGTAGGTGCGTCCGGGTGCATCAAACGGATCGTTGCAGGGATGCCGTGTAGGGCGCGAACTGCCCGAGCCGCAACATTCATGCTGTGCGGAGATGAACCGCGCGAGATGAATCTCGCGGCTCGGGCAAGGGACACGCAGCATCTGCACCGGGATGCTCGTGCAACCGAAATCGAGAGGCGCCCAGCGCGTCCGCGGGCTCCTGGGACCGGTTAGGCAGCTCGCACGAATGGCTGAGGAGTTGAGCGCTGCTCGTTGTGGCGCGGCCGCCCTCGGCTGGGAAGTGTGACGACCCACGGCCGGGCTTGTCACGGCGACGCGTAGCGAAGCTTGGAGGTGGCCGTGCCACACTGCTCCGACTCTGTCCGAAGCAGCTTAGGGCCATCGGTCGGGTACGGTTCTCGATCCGACGGTTTGTCGCCGCACGGGCGAGTCCTGGCCGACGAACCGTCGAGCCAGATCGATCCCCCCCGCGCGCAGCGGATCTGTGGTAAGCTGGTGGCGTTCGCCGCTACGGTGTCGACGAACGCACCGGTTCGACCTGAGCAAACTGGAGGCCGCGATATGTTTTTCCAGCGCATCTCGAACGGATGGGAGCTCGCCAAGGAAAGCTACCACGTCTTGATGCTCGACAAGGAGCTGCTCGTCTTCCCGCTGCTGAGCGGGTTGGCCTGCCTGCTGGTGATGGCCAGCTTTGCCCTGCCGCTTGTCGGGAGCGACATGCTTGAGCAGGCGATGGAAGCCGAGGGCGCCGAGCAGAACCCGCTCCTGTACGTTTATGCGTTCCTGTTCTACTTCGCGAACTACTTCGTCATCACGTTCTTCAACGCGGCGTTGATCGCCTGCGCGCTGATCCGATTCAACGGCGGTGACCCGACGCTGGGTGACGGCTTCCGCGCGGCCTCCGGTCGCCTGCCGCAGATCGTCGCCTGGGCGCTCGTCAGCGCCACCGTCGGGCTGATCCTGCGCGTGATCGAGTCGTACTCGGAGAAGGCGGGGCGATTCGTGGCCGGGCTGCTGGGGATGGCGTGGAGCGCGGTGAGCTACTTCGTCGTGCCGGTGCTGGTGACGCAGGGCGTCGGGCCCTTCGAG
>CAZKCX010000125.1:0-12360 GCA_964550865.1 uncultured Planctomycetales bacterium | reverse complement strand
GTCAGCGAAACTTGGGTGGCCCACCTCTTCAGAGGTGGGGGACACGAATTCGACCCGGGATTCGCGTCCCCCACGGCTAAAGCCATGGGCCACCCGGATACAGGCGCGTCCCCCACGGCTCCTTCGGCTGCGCTCAGGACAAGTGAAGCCATGGGCCACCCGCATACAGGGCTTTTCTGACGCACTGTTCAGTCTTTCTTGAAGGCAGCTTAGAGCTATTCACACGGTAGCAGTGTGTTCCGGGAAGGTCAAGCGAGGGCGGTTTCGACGCACGATTGACCTCGAATGCGAGGCATGGCATGATAGAGGGCAAAGCACGGTCGAATCGGCAAGGATGTCACACCTCACGACCCTAGCGAGGAAGAGCGCACATTGATTCTACGCCGGGCTCCGCTCTTGAGCGTCGCCTTGTTGCTCGCGGTGGGATGCTCCATGCCTCCCTACTTCGAGCCCATGCAGTCGAGTCTCGCGCCCGGCTGGACGGCCCCCCCGAAGGAAGACCTCCGGTACATTTATCCCGCCGAGCCGCCTGTGGCCGACGCCTCCGGGGTGGAGCAGCTCATCAACGGCTACCGTCGGCAGGGCAAGGTCGTCCTGCTCGACGCCTGGTCGATCACGCATCCGGCGAGTCGCGAGCGGATTCCCCAGCTGATCGGCCTTCACCGTCGTCATCGGGCATACGGCCTGCAGGTGATCGGTCTGGCCTTCGACAACCCGGGCCTGTGGAAGAAGGAGATCGCGCCGTATCTTCGCAGCCTGAACTGTTCGTATCCCTGCGTCGTCGTGCCCCCGTCCGCCCAGGGCGAGCTGATCGCTCGGCTGGCCTACGATTGGGACGGATCGTTGCCGGCCGTCCTCGTCTATGACCGCGACGGCCGCGTCGCCGCGGAGCTCTTCCGGCGGGTTCCGTTCGGCCGGATCGAACAGACCGTCGAGCTGGTTCTTGCCGGCAAGCACCAGCCCATTGAGGAATCCGGACCGGCGGTCGCGGGGCGGATCAGCGCCCGATCGCGCACCCTCGACGTCGAGAACGGCAAGACCGTCGGCCGGTCCAATACGCAATGGATCCGCCCCCGAGACGTGACCGACATGGCCGAAGCGATCGCGCGGAAATCCGAGCCCACCATCGATTGGTCCGAAGCGAAGGTGGCGGTCCTCCCGTTCACGATTCTCGGAAGGAACAGCGCAGGCATCGACGGCAAGGCCCTGGCCGACGAGGTGGCCCGCATCCTGACCAAGTGGCATCCGCAGGCCGTCGTGGATCGGGCAGAGGCCGACGCGCTGTTGGCCAAGCACGGCTTGACGCCGCTCGGTGTTGAGTATGACCTCAGTGTGCTTCAGGGGAAGGCCGATTGGACGCACGTCATTACGGGTACGCTACGGATGAAGTAATGGATGCCCCGAAACCGCCCGCACGGCCCAGGTGCATATATCTTCCTGGGTGGGATTGGGTAATTCCCGTTTGCCTTTGCCAACGATGATAGTCACATTGTAGTCGGCGTAGCTGCCGTCATGCGGGGTCCGATAGTATGCGGGCGATTTGCGGATATGAAGGCTATACGAATAAGGTGAGACGATGAAGGTAGGCATCATTGGAGGTGGAGCGATTGCCCGGAGCCACATTCGTGCCTACCGATCGATCGACGAGGTGGACGTCATCGTTTTGGCCGACATCTCCGCCGACTTCCCCGCCCGGACGGAACTCGAATCGGAACCCGGCGGCACCTACGTCTCCGACTACAAGCAGGTCATTCGCGACGGCGAGATCGACATCGTCAGCATCTGCCTCCCGCACGACCTGCACGCACGGTTCGCGATTGAAGCGATCGAGGCCGGCAAGGACGTCATCACCGAGAAGCCGATCGCCCTGAACACCACGCAAGCGGACAACCTTCTGGCCAGGGCCGACCAGGCCGGACGCGGCCTCCACGTGGTCATGAACCTCCTCTTCACGCCGTACTACCTCCGCGCGCGCGAACTGCTGCGCGGCGGCACGCTCGGGACGCCTTTCTTGGCCGTCTTCCACATCGAGGGCGACGAGTTCGCCCGCATGAACGATCCGCAGAGCTGGAAGGGCACGCCGGATCGCGCCGGCGGCGGGGCCATGATCGATACCGGCTACCACGCGATCTACATGCTGCTCGATCTGTTCGGGATGCCTGAGCGGGTCAGCGCCCATGCCAAACGGCTGGTCGTGGAGGCCGAGAACAAGATGGACGACAACGCGGTGGCCACGCTGGAGTTTCCCGGCGGCGTGCTCGCCTCGGTCATTGTCTCGTATACCGTCACCAGCAAGCCGTGGAGCGAGCGGCGGCACCTGTACTGCACGGAGGGCTCGATCGAGATGGCCGACGTCACCGACACGCCGCTCAAGGTCTGGAAGGACGGGCGCGTGTGCGAGACCCAGGACTGGCCCCATGAGGAACATCCCCACCCGTACAGCATCGGCGCGTGCATACGCCACTACGTCGAGAGCATCCAAAGGGGGTCCTATCCGATGGTGGATGCCCGTCACGCCCGCGCGACCCTTGCGACGATCGAAGCCATCTACCAGGCAAGCGAAACGGGACTCACGGTGGATCTGGGCGGCGAGACGGACTCCAGCGCTTGCCACTGCCTCCGCGTGCCGTAGACCACGGGCCTTCCATTGACCTGAAACCACACGATTCGGTTTGCGCTCACGATCTCGGCGGAGCTCGCCGGCGCGCTCCCGACGGGCGCTACCGGCAGGACGGCGGCGGCTGGCTGGCCAGCATGACGAGCGCCTCGCGGACCCGTGTGATTTGCTCCGGCGTGATGGTGAGGTATCGGTGCTTGCCGTCGGCCGCCGGCGTGTATACCGTCCGGCCTTCCTTGCTGACCCGCATCGTGCCCGGCTCGGACAAGCCGAAGTAGCCGCGGTCGGGCCGCACCGCATACAGGACGCTCGTCAGGTCCCAGGTCGGTCGGTCGTAGGGCATCTTCATGTACAGCGCATAGCCTTCCTTCAGCGGGTGGTGCGGCACGTAGTTGAAGTCGCGTTGGATGCTGATCGCGGGAAAGAGGATCGACTTGCCGATCTCGTATCCGCTCGCCACGATCGGCGTGGGCCATTCCGCGAAGACCTTCGTGGCGGCCGGAAGGTCCTTGACGACGTTGTACTCCTTGTGCGGATTGGAATTCGGGAACGCACCGGCCATGATCGACAGCAGCCGGCACTTCTTTGCAACAAGCGCCTTGCCCGGCAGCGGCGAGTGGGCATCGGGCTTGGAACCCAACAGTCGCGCGAAGTTCGTCGAGAAGCCCACCTGGACCATCGCGACACTCCCGTCGGGCTGGGCGGCCAACACCCGACGAAGGACCTCCACCGCATCGGGCGCGTCCTTGCCGCTGCGGAGATCGTGCGGGTACCTTTGCTTGCCGTTGTCCTTGGCCTGGGCGGGCACCTGGATGTACTTGCTGTCCTTGGGCGTCGCGCCGTTCCGAACGGCGCCCACGGGGATACCCCCGCGGCCGTAGAACGTGTTGACGAGGTCGATGTAGGCCGCGCTGTAGGGGTTGTCCTTCGTGCTGGTCACGGCCAACAACTGGCATTCACCGCGGGTCTGGAGCGCATGGATCACGCCTAGGGCGAGTGCGTCGTCGATGTCGTTGCCCATGTCCGTGTCGAAGATGAGCCGCACCGGTTCGGCGCCGGCGACGGGCGACGCGGCGCCCGTCGTTCCCACGACGAGCATCACTCCAAGGAATGTTCCAATGATGGGGTGCATGACGGTCCTCCTCGTTGTCCTTGGTCGACCGGCGGGGAAACGAACCCCGACCCGACCGGCAAGAGCATAGGGCATCCGACCGCCCGTTGCCATCCGCGCATGGCGCACGGTCGGGGCCGCGTGAGGTCACCCTTCTCGCCGCCGGAGCCGAAGGGCCATCCGATGGGGAATGCGCCCCTCCACGAAGGCGTGGGACGAATCAGAGACTCACGTCATGATTTGCCCACGCGGTGGGTTTGGGCTCGACCCGGCGGAGGAGCCCCGTGAGCTCCTCGACGGAGGCGCGAAGTGTCTCGAGGTCGGCCTGCTCCTTCACGTGCTTCTCGAGCTCAGCCGCCTTCTGCGTGATCTGCGGAAAGCCGTACCCCCCGGCCGATCCCTTGAGCTGATGCGACCGCCGGCGCAGGATCTCGAGATCACTCGCCTCCACGGAATCCCGGATCACGCGCAGGTGCTCAGGCAGGCCTTCCACGAACTGCTCAACGAGCTCGGCCATATCCGGATCGTCGGCATACTCGCTGCGAATCGGCTCGTGTAGCGCAGGCAATTCGGCGTGAGTTGGAGACTCTTTCCCTGTTCCACGGTTGTTCATGCATTCACCCCTTGCTGCGTGTTGTCCGACGATACGAATTAGCTCTTCCCTGTTGACGGGCTTCGTGGTGAAGTCGTCGCACCCCGCCTTCAGGCACTTCTCCCGATCGCCCTCCATCGCGTGGGCCGTCAACGCGAGGATGGGACCGGGGTACCGATTCCTTCGCAGCTCCTTGGTCGCAGCGTAGCCGTCCAGGACGGGCATCTGCATATCCATGAGGACGACGTCGAACGCCTGGCCGGTTTCCCAGGCCTGCATCGTGCAATCCACGGCGACGCGACCGTTCTCGGCGATCTCGACCTCCGCCCCCGCCTTACGGAGGATATGCGCGATGAGACGTTGATTGTCCGGCCCGTCCTCTGCGAGCAGGATCCGCGCCCGCAACGACGGGGACGGCGCCGCTTGGCTGGGCGTCACGTCCACGTCCATCTCCGGGTCCGCCATCTCGTTCGGCACCGTCTCGAGGTCCGCTACAGGCCCCGTCTCGACGGTGACCCAGAAGGTGCTGCCCTCCCCGGGCGTGCTCTCCACGGTGATGTCGCCGCCCAACATCTCGGCCAGCCGCTTGGAGATGGCCAGCCCAAGCCCGGTGCCCCCGAACCGCCGCGTGGTGGATCCGTCCGCTTGCGAGAAGGGCTTGAAGAGCCGCCCGACCTGACCGGGCGACATCCCGATGCCCGTGTCGCTGATCTCGAAACCGATCCGAGGCGTGTCCGAGGAAGGAGGCTCGGCCATCACCGTGCGAACGCGGACGCGTCCGGTCTCGGTGAACTTGATGGCGTTGCCGACGAGGTTCAACAGGATCTGGCGGACGCGCGTGGGATCGCTCTGCATTCGGCGAGGGATCGGGCCATCGAAATGGAGTTCGAGGTCGAGCTCCTTCTCCGCCGCCCGGTAGTACATCAGGGTGCCCACCTCGCGCACGATGCGGACCGGGTCGCAGGCGATGCGCTCGATCTCCATCTTGCCGGCCTCGATCTTCGAGAGGTCCAGGATGTCGTTGATGATCGTCAAGAGATACTGGCCGTTCCGATGAATCGTCTCGATGCAGTCGAGACGATCCGCCTCCGTTTGATGCGGCTCGCGTAGGAGCTCGGTGAAACCGAGGATGGCCGTCATCGGCGTGCGGATCTCGTGGCTCATGTTCGCCAGGAACTCGCTCTTGGATACGCTGGCGACCTCGGCCGCCATGGCCATCTCGTTGGCCCGCTGGATCGCCGCTTCAAGCTGCTGGTTCGTGGCCTCGAGCTCGCGATTGGCCTCCACGGCCTCGGCCCGCGCCCGTTCGAGGTCGTCCATGATGTTCAGCGAGGCCAGGCGCGTCCGCTCCAGTTCATTTGCCCGCTCCGCCAGGTCGCGCCGCGCCTCGTCGGCCTTGCGCTTCGCCTCCACAAGCTCGGTCACATCGGTGATCGTCAGCAGGATGCCCTCGTATTGGCGCTCGTGGTGGATCGGCTGAACGCGAAGAATCACATCGGCGGACCCCATCGAGCGCTGGATCACGGTGGCCGGCTTGTCCGGATTCGCCTTGTAGTGCTCGACGACGCTTCGAACCTTGTCCCGCACGTGCTCGGGGTGGAACTCCCAGATCGGCCGATCCAGAATTTCCCCCCGCCCTCTGCCGACGAAGTGACAGAAGTAGTCGTTCACCTCGATGACGCGATCGTCCGCGTCGGCGAAGACCACCCCTTCCTCCATGCTCGATATCATGGCGGTCAGTTTGGCGTTCTCGCGCCGCACGGACATCTCCGCGCGCTTGCGATCCGAGATATCGGTGGAGATGGCGCCGAGACCGATGGCGTTGCCCTCGGCGTCGCGGATGGGGAACTTCATCGACAGATACGTATGGATCCCGGTGCGGAGCGGGATGTACTCGTCGAACTCCATCGCCTGGTTGGCCCGGAGGACGCGGCTATCGTTCATTTGAAGGACGCCGGCCAACCCCTCGGGGTAGATGTCCGCGTCCGTCTTGCCGATGATCTGATCCTTCGATCGGCCGAGGAGCTGCTCGAACCGCGAGTTCACCAGGATGTAGCGCCCCTCGAGGTCCTTCATCGTGGTGACGTTCGTGCTGTTGTCCAAGAGCGCCTGGAGCCGGGCCTGGCTGTCCTTCAAAGCGGTCTCGTACTGCTTGCGTTCCGTGATGTCGAGGATGACGCCAACCAGGCCGGCCACGCTTCCGTCCGGGCCGAGGAAGCTGGCCTTACTAAACACCACGTCTCGCCGTATCCCCTCGGATGTGTTGACGGCGAACTCGTAAATCTGGGTGTCCGGTTTCTCCAAGAGGGCCGCATCCATCTCGTGGTAGCGTGATGCCAGATCCTCAGGATAAAGATCAAACACCGATTGACCGATCAGACGCGCTCTCGGGATGCCGGTGAACTCTTCGAAGGCCGTGTTGCAGCCCAGATAGATGCCCCTGCTATCCTTGTAGAAGATCGGGCTCGGGATGGTCTCCAAGAGCGTTTCAAGGAAGATGGGAGACTGTTGCGAGGCCGGACGGTCGGAAGCCCCCTGCCCGGTCGCTCGACGCTTGCCCATTCGATAGCCGAGATAGGCCGCACACACGACCGTGCCGAGGACCGCCAACGCCGCCGCCGAGATCCAGACCGGCGGGGCAAGGGCAAGCCCATCCAGCGCGGCATCACTCCGAGCGAAGGCCGGTGTCGACCCGAAGCCGAAGGGCCAGGAGCCCGCGGCGACCGAGAGGAGCCGGGGTTGCATCATGCTTCCCGCTCGGGTTCGCCTACGCATTTCCCCCCTCCGTGAGTGCGCTTTCGTGCGCGAACTCGAGATCATACGGCGGCGTGACCCCGGTCTTCCTCGCCAACTCGTTGACTTCCCGCTTCAGTTCGATCATGCGAAGCTCACGGTTCACGGCCAGGCGATTGAACCGCTCCAGGTCATCTACACTCTTGCGCAGCTGATCCTCCGTTTCCTTTTGCCGGGTGATGTCGACGAGGATCCCGCGGATGCCCGCCGGCTTGCCGTCCTGAAGCAGCACACGGCTGTTGATGATGGCCGGGAACGTGCTCCCGTCCTTGCGAAGCGCAGTGTACTCGTTCCCAGGTGATTTCCATCCCGCGATGATCTTTCGGATGCCCTCTTCGGCCGCCTTGCGATCTTCCGGCGCGACAAGCTGGGTCAGGTAGAGGCCGGTCTCCATGTCGGCGTCGTCGTAGCCGAAGGTATCGTACGCGCTCCGGTTGGCCATGACGATTCGGCCCCGCAAGTCGCTCTCGAAGACGGTCTGTGGGAGGAACTCGATGAAATCCTTGAACTTCTCCCGGCTCTCGCGAAGCTCTCGTTCGGTCGCCTCGCGTTGACGTCTCTGCTCGATCATCGCCAACCCGAATGCGATGTCCCCCGCGAACTCCTCGAGCAGGTCCTGCTCTTCGACGTCCGTGCGAACGTCCGAGTCGGTAGACACGCTCAACACGCCGTAGATGCATCCCTCGGCCTCCAAGCGGACGCAAAGATTCTGCCGACCCGCGCCCTCGGTTCGCAGCGAGCAGTCCTCACATGCCGGGGACGGGATGTCTACGATTACGGGTTCCTTCCGACGGAGCGCCTCCTCCGCGCAGTCGGGCACTGCCACCTCGGCCTTGGCAACCGCCACAAACGAGACGCTCTCCTCGCCGGCCCGACCGCAATCCAGAATTCGATGCTCTTGGTCGATCCGAAGGATCCAGGCACTAAGGTACCCCCGCGTCTCGACCAGAGACTCGCATGCGTTCTCGATCAGCTCATGCGGGTCGTTTGCCGTGGAGGTATGCCGTCCCACCCTGCGGATGGCGTGCAGGACGGAGTTCAGATGTCGAATGCGGTCTTCGGCCGAGCTCCGATGGCGTTCGCTCCTCAGAAACCCTCGCAACGCCAGGAAGATCCCGCCCAGCCCGATCGCCCAGGTGACCCCATGGACGATGCCGAGGTGGGCAATCTCCTCCCCGGCGGCCCGGACGTGGGGCGCCATCGGAACGGAGACGCTCAAGCCCCCGGCGACATCCCCGGGCCGAAGGCCCTGATTCGTATGGCACTGCAGACAGTCCGACTTCGCCAAGACCGGTCGCATGAGACGCAGGAAGGGTTTGCCTTCGAGTTGCACGACCGCGCTCACTTCGGACACACCGGCCTGCAAGGCCTCGAGTGCATCCCGCTCCCATTCGTCGGGAGCGTTCTCGGGCCGGATGGGCTGGTGGGACGTCAAGTGTCCTCGGACCTGGGAGGGATCCAAGGCGACCTCGTGGACCAGCCGCATCATGTGGGCGGGTCGAACCAGGGTGAGCGGCGTCCCGGAAGCGGTGGCGGCGTCGGCCTCTTCCGTCGGATAGTACGGACTCGGAGAGACACTCCCCTCGCCGGTCGGCACATACACGCCGCCGACTTGGACCACCCAACGCCGATAGGCGGCGTCCATCTCTTGCCCTGTGCGTGCCCGGATCCGCGCCGCCTCCATGGCATGGTCTCGAATCGTCACGGCCTGCCAGGCAAACAGGGCAGCGAGAACGAGCGTCCATGCGACCGCGAGCGCGCAGGTGTATCGGATTAACCTTCGCGACGAATTCCCTTGTTCGGCCGCTGGCATGATTCGCTAGCCTTACAGCAAGAACATCGCGCCAGGCCGTGGAACGCATTCATCGCCTGAAGCGTGCTGACGATGCCCCGCCCACGTCCCGTAGCCGGCTTTGGCATCCCGTCCGCAGGGAAGAGACCCCATCCGCGAATCGCAAGCCCACTCGAGCCCGCCACCGAGGCAACGACCGACGTCCCCGTACGGGGCGCATCCCCCAGGAACTGGTCGATAGCCATCCACGCGCGTGTCGCCTCGGCGCCCCTATTCGGGATCCGGATGGCCCCCCGTTGAGTCCTACACTGTGTGAGGTCGACTGGGAACGAGCCCCTCTTGACAAAGTGCCCGCAATTGGATGTTGGCGCCGCGGTGCAGCAGAGGTGTCGGCCGGGAGGCAAATGGGGAAAACCCACTAAGTTGCCTGTCTTTCAGGCCTAAGGGCGGTCCACGGTGTCTTTCGGGAAACCCCGTGGTCGAGTCGGGTTCGTACGACGCGGACCCATGCCCGATAACGGACAAGGGGTTCGGCCTTGTTGGTCCCGCGACTTCGTCGCAGCGCTCACTGACGGGCCGGCGGAGGGTGCGCGTGAGGGGGGCGAAGGAGTTCGCCCCCAGGCACAGGGCCTGAGGGCGAACGAAAACACAAGACGAGAAGGCTATACCTCTTCCAGCAAGCCCTCGAAGGTATCGTGATGGTCTTCCTCTTCTGCGAGGATCCGTCGGAACATGCGGGCGGTGGTGGTGTCGCCCTCTTTCTGCGCCTGCTCGATGATGTCGCGGTAGAGCTCGATGGCCTCCACCTCGGCCTGCGTGTCGGCCTCGAGCATCTCCTTCAAGGAGCCGCCAACGGCGATGGGCGTTGGCTTCGTGGTGGGGGTTTCGCCGAGATAGAAGAGCCGCTCCGCGATCTCCTCGGCGTGCTTCATCTCCTCAATGGCGATGCTCTCGAACGCATCCTTGACCGCGTACCCCTTGATGCCTCGCCACATGACATGATGCCACATGTACTGGATGGAGACCTGGAGTTCGCGTGCGATAGCCTTGTTCAACATGTCCAGCAGTTCCGGCGATGCTTTGGTCACGGGCATGGTTCTTCTCCTATGCACAACAGGACTAAACGACGGAATCGCGGTGAGTCGTCCCACACCGGAGACATGCGGCACGCAAGCGTAGCCACTTGCCCTTGGAAATGGTTGCGCGCACTCGCCGCGGCAATTCCGCCACGGATGGCTCGCACGTCGGGGATTCTAGACGCGTCGGATCGTTCCTGTCAACGAGTGGGGCGGGAAACACGGCGCGGTCGACCGCATCCGAGCGGCGTGTTCCCCGGCGACTTCTTTTGGCGTATGATGCGCCTTCACGATGGACGAAACGACCTCACACTCAAACGAAGAAGGAGGCACGCACGATGTCGATACGCAGACGTGACTTTCTCGCGACGACGGCCGGGCTGGGCCTCGGCGCGGCCGCCGGGGCGGCGCCCGCCGCCCACGCCGCCGGCAGCTGCTGCAAACCCAAAGGCAACGCCGTTCTCAAGCTCTCGTGTCAAGAGCGGATCATGCCCGGGCGCTCGCTCAAGGAGAAGCTGGATCACTACGAGGAGCTGGGCTACGTCGGGATCGAGCCGCACGGCGGTGGTCTTCCGAGACGCGTCGATGAATTCAAGAAAGCGCTCGAAGGGCGCAAGGTCAAGATGAGCGCTATCTGCGGCGGCTTCCAAGGCTGCTTGCTCGATAAGGACAAGGCCGAACGCGACAAGGCCGTGCGGTCAATCAAAGAACTGCTGACGGCGGCGGGGCAACTCGGGTCCACCGGCGTGATTGTTGTCCCGGCGTTCAATCGGGCCAAGACGCCCCCCCACAAGGAATGCCGCAAGCTGCTGACCGGCTTCGACCGTTGGGACATGCGCAAGGAGCACGATCCCAAGCCGCTGCTGGTGGAACTGGCGGAGCACGCTGCGCAGGCGGGCACGCGGGTGCTGCTTGAGCCGCTGAATCGGCAGGAGTGCTACTTCATGCGGACGCTGGCCGACGCATCGTCGATGTGCAAGGACGTCAACAGCCCTGGGCTTGGCGTGTTGGGCGACTTCTGGCATATGACGTGGGAAGAGACGAGCGACCTCGGCGCGTTCATCACGGCTGGCGACTACCTGCATCATGTCCATATGGCGAGCCGGCGACGTCGCAGGATTCCGACGATGGACGGCGAGGCCGACAACTACCTCGAGGGCTTCAAGGGCCTCAAGTGGATCGGCTACCAGGACTACATCAGCCTGGAGTGCGGCGGGCCGAAGGACCCCGGCGAGCGGAAGAAAGTCCTGGCCGACTGCGTCAAGCTGCTCACCGACCAGTGGGCGAAGGCATAGGGCGGGATACGGGTTCTCGTCCGGAAGACGAGCGCGGTGAATACGGTGTGCGCTTGCGTGCACTGCATTGCGGTTTTGCATGGGAGTTGCGATTGGTTCTGGTGTAGATGGCGGTTCAGTTTGACGTGTGGGCGCGCGGTTGCCAGGAGTGAGCCATGCTCAAGAGAATCTACATCGACAACTACAAGTGCATGAGCAACTTCGAATACTCCCCGGCCCGCATTCAGCTCATCTTCGGAATCAACGGCAGCGGCAAGACGGCCCTGTTCGAGGTGCTGGAACGCGTCAGGGATCTTGTCGTCCGTGGTTATCCCGTCAAGGAAGCATTGGACGGCGCTACATGCACCGAGTGGGACACGCGGCGTGAGCAGTCCTTTGAGATCGAGATCGAAGGCAACGGGGGGACGTACGTCTACAAGCTTCAGGTTGAACACCACGCACGGGAAGAGAAGTGCCGAGTTGCCCGCGAGGAGCTGCTCTTCGAGGCCGGACGACTCTACTTCTTCGACGGTGAAACGGTGCATCTCTACCGCGACGATGGATCGCAGGGCCCGAGCTTCCCGCAAGACTGGTCACGCTCGGGAATCGCCCTGATCCCCGAACGCAACGACAATCAGAAGCTGTGCTGGTTTCGACGGCGTATGGGCATGGTCTACGTCATCGCCATCGATCCCTTCCGCATGCAGGACGTGAGTGAATCGGAGCAGGGTACCCCGGCAAGAAGCCTTGAGAACCTGGCATCCTGGTATCGACATCTGACGCAGGACTCCCCGGAGCGGATGAGCCCGCTCTTTGAATCTCTCGGTGACGTGATCGAAGGCTTCCAGTGGATCAAGCTGATTGACGTCGGCCAGAACAATCGTGTCATGAGAATGGGCTTCCAGCGCAAGGGCACCGAAAACGGCGAGAGGAGCGAGTTTGACTTCGTATTGAGTCAGTTGTCTCAAGGCCATCGTTGCCTGATCGCCCTCTTCACGATTCTGCATTGCGCCCTCCGCAAGGATATGACCTTGTGTATCGATGAGCCGGACAACTTCATCGCGATCAGAGAGATGCAGCCGTGGGTGGGGCAGCTATGCGACCG
>CAZKCX010000124.1:0-12364 GCA_964550865.1 uncultured Planctomycetales bacterium | reverse complement strand
GGCAACGCGGGTTCGAGTCCCGCTGGGGTCAGTTGGGGGGCAAGGGGTTAGAAGAGTAGACATCCTTGAGAGCCTCCCCGGTAGCAGGAGCGTGGCAGCGTCAGCCAACCCCGCACGTCTGGGCTACCCACCATCCCGCCTGACCTGTGTCGGGCCCAGGAGAGAGCCTGCGGCAGGATCGGATGCCGACAGGAGCCCATTTCGCTGTCAGCATAGACCGAGGACAATCTCGAACGGCCCCTGCGGTGACGAAGGAAACTCCCCGGACAACGGTTTTCGCGGTGAAGTACTCCTACTGGGGCTGTGACCAAACCGACATGTCAGTCACCTTGTGAACCAGCGCCGATTCGGTCGAAATCCTTAGCTGCCCCTCAAAGGACTATTGCCTCAGCCGAAACAACGGCTAGAATGATGACTGGAGGACGAATATGGTCAACCGGTCAGCAACAGCGGCGAACGGGGCGGTCGACGTCCGCCAGCAGATACTGGACGAGGCGTCTAGACTGTTTCTTCACTATGGGTTCAAGAAGACGACGGTGGACGAGATCGCCCACCGGGTAGGGATCTCCAAGGGCGCACTATATTTACATTTTAGCAGCAAAGAAGCGATCTTCATGGAGATCGGTGAGCAGGCCTACACCCACGTGCTGGGAATCCAGGCCTCGATCGCCACGAGCAACATGCCGCCCGCGGAGAAGATCCGCCGCATGCACCTGGACAGCCTGCTGTTCGGCTGGGACTACTTCCACCAGGCCCCTCATGCCCCCGAGGTTTGGGGCGAAACGACGGCCATGCTCGCCGGACGGAATCAGGAGTTCTATACGCAATGCCAGCGGCTCGTCGCCCAGGTCGTTGCGGAAGGGCAAGAGGATGGGAGCATCCGAACCGACATGACGCCGGACCGCATTGCATGGATCCTGGCCATGGCTTGCCAAGGATTCGCGCCTCCGTACCTTCGCATAGCAGAACGGAAACAGATTGAGGAAGGGGCAGCGGAAACGATCGACCTGCTCTTGGGTGGGCTGCGAAACGGGGCGGAGCGAAACGACTCAGAACCGACGTCGACCGCGGAGAAGTGACTCGATGACGACCACGGTAACCAACACGGAATCGAAGCCCAAGACCCGAGACGGAACGGCGGGTGATCACGGACAAGCACACGACAGTCCGATGGCATCCGTACAACCGTTCAGGCACAAGAGGGAATGGAAGTGGCCTGCCATGATCCTCTTCGCCGCTGCAGTGGTGGTTGCGATTATCGCCCTGTGGCCCGCGCCGGCCGCAACCGTGCAGGAGCAAGCCGGACCGCCCCCCGTCAACGTCAGGGTGCTCGAGCTCCAGGCCGTCGCCCAGCGCGACGAGATGCGCCTACCGGCCGTGCTCGAGCCGTTCCGCACGGTCCATGTCGCCGCCGAAGTGGACGGCCGCGTCGAGAAGCTGGGCCCGAAGGAAGGCACGGACGTCAAGCCCGGAGACTCCCTCGCGTGGCTGAACACCGAGTTGCTGCAGGCCGCCTATGATCAGGCCAAGGCCAACCACGTTCAGGCGACGGCGGAGTTGACCCGGTATGAGGGGCTCGAGAAACGCGGCGTGGCCACCGACATCGAGATGGTCCGGGCCCGCGCGGCCGAAGCAGTCGCCAAGGCGATGCTCACCCAAGCGGCGGAGCGATTGGAGCGTGCGGTCATCACGGCACCGATCGACGGCGTGCTCAATGATCTTATCGTCGAGCCCGGTGAATTCGTCGGCGCAGGCAAGCCGGTCGCGCAGATCGTCGAGGTCGACACGCTCAAGGCCATCGTCAACGTCCCCGAGCGTGACGTCGTGCATGTGAAGGTCGGCCAACCCGTCCGCGTCGTCGTCGATGCGCTGGAGGATTTCGAGCTCAAGGGAAAGGTCCGCTACATCGACCAGTGCGGGGATCAACTCTGCCGAACCTTCCGAACGGAGGTCACCGTCGACAATCGTGACCGCAGGGCCAGGGCGGGATTGATCGTGCGGGTGATCATTCTCCGCCGCGTGATCGAAGAGGCGATCATGATCCCGCTCGTCTCCGTGATCCCCACCGAAACGGGCTATCAGGTCTTCGTGGAGGAAGATGGAAAAGCCTCCCGGCGTGATGTCGAGATCGGCCTGATCGTCAAGGACAAGGTGCAGGCCAAGACGGGCTTGAAGCCGGGGGACCGACTCATCATCGACGGTCACCGGATGGTCGGCCACGGAAGCCTCGTCACGGTTCTGGAGTAGCCGCATGATCATCAGCAACGTCGCCATTCAGAACCGTACCACGGTGTACGTGGTGATCCTGATGATCATCGTCGGCGGGCTCTATAGCTACGCCGCCTTGCCCCGAGAGGCCGAGCCCGAGGTCCCCATTCCTTTCGTGGTCGTCACGACGCAGTACGAAGGCGTCAGCCCGGAAGATGTCGAGACGGCCGTCACGATGAAGATCGAGAAGGAGCTGCAAGGCCTGAAGGGGCTGGAGGAGATCCAGAGCTCCAGCGCCGAGGGCATGAGTCTGATCCGGATCGAATTCACGCCGGACATCGACATCGAGGATGCCCTCCAGCGCGTGCGGGACAAGGTGGATCGGGCTCGGGGCGAAATGCCTCGCGACATCGAGGAGCCGATGATCCGCGAGATCAACATCTCCGACTTCCCCATCCTGGTGATGAACCTCTCCGGGCCGGTCAGCCTTGTGCACCTGAAGGAGATCGCCGAGGATCTCGAGGACTACTTCGAGGCGATTCCGGGCGTGTTGGACGCCACCATCTCCGGCGGACTCGAGCGGGAGATCCGGCTGGAGTTCGATCCGGATCGCATGGTCGCCTACAACATCAGCCTGCCGGAGCTGATCAGTCTGATCCCTTCCGAGAACGTCAACATCTCCAGCGGCAACGTGGAATCCGAGGAGGCGAAGTTCTCGGTCCGTGTGCCGGGCGAGTTCGTACGGCCGGACGAGGTGGATCACCTGCTCCTGACCGTTCGCGACGGAACCCCGATCTACCTCAGCGACGTGGCGCAGGTCCGCGACACGTTCAAGGACCGGGAGGGCTATTCGCGAATCAACGGCAAGGATTGCGTCACGATCTCCGTCCAGAAGCGAACCGGCGCGAACATCATCCAGCTGGTGGACTCGGTCAAGGCCATCATGGAAAAGGCCCGATCGCATCTGCCCTCCGGCGTGGAGTACTCGTTCACGCTCGACGACTCGAAGGAAATTCGGAGGATGGTGAATGAGCTGGAGAACAGCATCCTCTCCGGCCTTATCTTGGTCGTCGGCGTGCTGTTCTTGTTCCTGGGTTGGCGAACGAGTCTGATCGTGGCGTTTGCGATCCCCCTGTCGATGCTGCTCAGCTTCTCGGTCCTGCTTGGCCTGGGTCATACACTGAACATCTGCGTCTTGTTCAGCCTGACGCTGGCCCTCGGCATGCTCGTCGACAACGCGATCGTCATCACCGAGAACATCTACCGGCATCACCAGGAAGGCAAGGATCTGATCCAAGCGGGCATGGACGGTGTCTCGGAGGTGGCCTGGCCGGTCATCACGAGCACGGCCACCACGCTGGCCGCCTTCGCCCCGATGATGTTCTGGCCGGGCGTCATCGGCGAATTCATGAAGCTCCTGCCGATCACGCTGATCATCACGCTCAGCGCGTCGCTGTTCGTCGCCCTGGTGATCACGCCCACCTTGTCCACGGCGCTGATCCGCCTCAAGAGCGAGCATCACGGGCAGCAGACGGAAGGCCGCCTCATGCGGCGCTATCGAGCCGTGCTCGAGACGGCCCTGGCCCATCGCCCCACGACGCTCATGCTCTCGATCCTATTGCTCATCGGGCTGGCCGTCGGATACGCCAAGTTCGGGCACGGCGTCGAGTTCTTCCCGGACGTGGACCCGCAACGGGCGTATGTCGATCTACGCGCGGCGCAGGGTACATCCCTGTCCGAATCGAACCGCCGTGCCTTGATGGTGGAGAAGCTCCTCGAGGAGTATCGCGGGGACGACAAGGACCTCGAGAACCACATTGCCACCGTCGGGGCGGGGGCCGGCTCGGGCATGAAGACCCTGCAAGTCGGCACGAGCGGCTCTCATCGCATCCGGTTGAACTTGGATTTCCATGACTACCAGGACCGCCGGCGGCCCAGCGCCGTGGCGTTGCAGGAGATCCGCGCCAACCTACCCGAGCTGACGGGCGTGGAGGTTCGCGTCAAAAAGTCACAACACGGCCCCCCTCGCGGTGAGCCGGTCACCATCGAGATCGCCGGCAAGGACTTCAACGTCCTCACCCGGCTGAGCGACGAGGTCCAGCGGCGCATTGTCGACGTGCCCGGCCTGGTCAACCTGCGCGAGGACTACGAGCGGGCCAAGCCGGAGCTGCAGTTCATCGTGGACCGGCAGCGCGCGATGCTCCTCAAGGTCAACACGCAGGTCATCGGCGAGTTTCTCAAGACGGCCTTCTGGGGCCGGAAGGTCAGCACCTATCGGCAATTCGAGGACGAATACGACATCACCGTCCGCCTCCCGCTGGCAGACCGCCGACGCATCGACGACCTCAAGCGCCTGCAGGTGCCGAACCTGGTCGGCAAGCCGGTCCCGCTCAGCTCGCTCGGGGAGTTTGTCTACACGGGAGGCAAGGGAACGATCGAGCGGATCGACCAGAAACGGGTCATCACCGTGCTCGCCGAGGCGGAAGGCCGACTGAGCAACGACGTCCTGGCCGACGTCCAGAAGCGGCTTGCCAAGATGGAGCTACCGGCAGGCTACACGATCACCTACGCCGGCGAAAACGAGAAGCAGGACGAAGCGAAAGCCTTCCTCGAGCGGGCTTTCGTCGCGTCGCTGCTGCTCATCACGCTGATCCTGGTCGCTCAGTTCAACAGCTTGCGCATCCCGTTCATCGTCCTGACGACGGTCGTCTTGTCGCTCATCGGGGTGCTCCTGGGCCTGCTGGTCTTCAACATGCCGTTCGGGGTCGTCATGACGGGGGTGGGCGTAATCAGCCTCGCGGGGGTGGTCGTCAACAACGCCATCGTCCTGCTCGACTACACGCGCCAGCTTCGCGATCGGGGCATGACGATCGTGCAGGCAAGCATCCAGGCCGGCATGACGCGACTGCGGCCGGTGCTCCTGACGGCCATCACGACCATCCTCGGACTCATCCCGATGGCGGCGGGTATCAGCTTCAACTTCCGCAAGCTGCAGTGGGAATTCGGGAGCGAATCGGCGGAATGGTGGGGATCGATGGCCATCGCCGTCATCTTCGGACTGACCTTCGCGACGGTCCTGACGCTTATCGTCGTCCCGACCCTCTACTGCATGCTCCACCAGCGCCAAGAACGACTCGCCCGCGAGCGGGCATCTCGATAAGCCCCGACGTCCGCTCGCGGTGCCGCTCGCATCGTCCGTGCTGGCCTCGGTCGACAGAGGCTACGCGCGCGACGGCGGAGACCCCCGGCGGTGCTTCCGCTCCAGGGGCCGCCCCTCGCCGATGCGGCCAAAGATCATCCGTCCCGCCGAGGTCTGAAGGACACTCGTCACCGTGATATCCAGTGTGCTGTTGATCTTGTCGCTTGCCTGCTCGACGACGACCATGGTCCCGTCCTCGAGATATCCCACGCCCTGGCCGGGCTCCTCGCCGGTCTTCATGATCTTCACTTGCAGCCTCTCGCCGGGCAGCACGACGGGCTTCAGGGCGTTCGCGAGGTCGTTGATGTTGATGACGGATACGCCGTGAATCTGAGCCACCTTGTTGAGATTGTAGTCGGTCGTGACCACACGACCGTTGAGCTTGCGGGCGAGCTGCACGAGCTTGCTGTCGACCGGCTCGGTCTCCGTGCCTTCCGGCAAGTCCCCGTCGTAGATCCGGATGTCCACCTTCGGATTGGTCTGAAGCTTGTTGAGTATGTCGAGCCCGCTCCGACCTCGATTTCGTTTGAGGCGGTCACTGCTGTCCGCGATGTTCTGCAGCTCCTGCAGGATGAAGCGCGGGACCACCAGCTCGGATTCCATGACGCGCGTCTCACAAATATCCGCCAGCCGTCCGTCAATAATGACCGACGTGTCGAGCAGCATCGGTCGCCCCCCCTTCGTCTGCTTGCTGAACTGGACGTACGGAATGACCAACCGGATGTCGTCCTTGGTCTGCACGACAAAGCTGACCGCCAGGTAGCAGCAATACACTCCCAGAAGGAGTTTCAGAAGGTTGTGCAGCAATCCCCCTTCCCCCAACGGTTGGTAGGCCCGATAGAGCAGATCGAGGACCATGCCGAGGCCATAGGCGATCAGCAGCCCGACCACCAGACCGAAGAAGACGGCCCCGATCGTCCGAATCGATTTCTCGGCGACGAAGAGGTCCAGCGCGATGAGCACGATCCCGATCCCCACGGCCCCGATCCAGAGTGAGGTCGGAGGAAACGCCACGCCGATCGGGTCCTCGAGGGGGTTGACGGTCTTGAGGGATTCCTCGCCGTAGTAACTGGTCACGATCAGGCTGACGAGCACCAGAAAGAAGACGCGCAAGACGAGCAGTAGCATGACCTAGGCTCCTAGGAACGACGGATGAAGGAAAGCGAGCCCATAACGGGATGATCGTCCGGTGACCACGACACGCCGCCGTCGCGTATCCGCGGAACGCGGCAATCCCGATTGCACGACGGCCTGGAATCGGTGCGCCAGGGCGTGTTCGTTCATCCCGAACTATACCACACGGATGCAATGCCGGACAAACGGCGCCCCGGGTGCCGGGCTGTCCAGACACACCGTGAGGCACTATACTTGTTGGAGTGTGCCCTCATGATGCGGAAGGAACGTCCGCCGTTCGGTCTCGGAGGAGCCGACGAGACGATTCCCGCTTCACCAGGGCTTGCGTGTAACGAGGAACGAATCCATGGCCGTTGATCTGGCGAAGATACGCAACATTGGAATTGTCGCGCACATCGATGCGGGCAAAACCACCACGACGGAGCGGGTGATCTACTACACCGGCCTCAGCCATAAGATGGGCGAGGTCGACGAGGGCACGACCGTCACCGACTTCGACGGGCAGGAACAGGAACGCGGTATCACCATCTATTCCGCCGCCGTCACCCTGCCCTGGAAGGGCTATAGCATCAACTTGATCGATACGCCCGGGCACGTCGACTTCACGGCCGAGGTCGAACGATCGCTTCGGGTCCTCGACGGCGCGGTGGTGGTCTTCGACGCGAAGGAGGGGGTGGAGGCCCAGTCCGAGACCGTCTGGCGGCAGGCCAACAAGTATCACGTGCCCCGCATCTGCTTCATCAACAAGATGGACAAGCTCGGGGCGGATTTCTTCGCCGCGATCGACGACATTCGAAATCGGCTCGATGCCGCGCCGCTGCCCGTGCAGGTCCCTATCGGCGCAGAAAACGATTTCGTCGGCTTCATCGACCTGATGACCCAGCAGGTGGTCTACTTTGCCCCGCGGGAAGTGGGCGCGAAGTTCGAAGAGAAACCCATTCCCGACGAGCTGGCCGAGCTGGCGGATCAGTGGCGCCATTCGCTCGTGGAAAAGGTCGCCGAGACCTCTGAAGTCCTGATGGAGAAGTACATCCAGGATGAACCCATCGGCGAGGAGGAGCTTCGAGCCGCCATTCGGCAGGCGACGCTCGCCAACAAGGTTCAGCCCATCTTCTGCGGGTCCTCCCTAAAGTACATCGGCACCCGTCGTATGCTCGACGGCGTGGTCGACTATCTCCCCAATCCCCTGGAGATGCCGGCGATTCAAGGCTACGGCAGGAAGCGCAAGGAAGGCGACGAACCCCGAACACGAAAGCCCGATCCGGACGAGCCGCTGTCCGCCCTCCTCTTCAAGGTGGTCACGGAAAAGCCCGTCGATCTCCACTTCCTACGGGTCTACTCCGGTCGACTCAAGAGCGGTTCGCGGGTCCTGAACGCCACACGCGACAAGAAGGAAAACATCAGCCGCCTCTTCCGAATGTTCGCAAAGCGACGCGAGCAGATTCAGGAAGCGCTCGCCGGCGACATCGTGGCCTGCGTGGGCCTGAGGCATTCCCTCACCGGCGATACGCTCTGCGACCCGAAAGCGCCCATCGTCTTGGAGACAATCGAATTCCCGGAGACGGTGATCAGCCGCGCGATCGAACCCAAGTCCTCCGCCGACCGAGATCGCCTCGCCGATGCGCTGGCGGCGCTCTCCAAGCAGGACCCCACGTTTGCCTATCGCGTCGACGAGGAGACCGGGCAGACGATCATCAACGGCATGGGGGAGCTCCACCTGGAGGTGCTTTGTCGCCGCCTCAGCGAAAACATGAACGTCCCCGTGAACGTCGGATCGCCTCGCGTCAGCTACCGCGAGACGGTGTCAACAACCGCCGACGCCGAAGGGCGTTTCATCAAACAGACGGGTGGACGCGGACAGTTCGCCGTCGTCAAGCTCGTGGTTGAACCCATCCCTCCGGGGGAGGAAGAGCACAAGATTGAGGTCGCCAATGAGCTCAAGGGCGGCGTGATCAGCAAGGACTACATCCCCGCGATCGAGCGGGGAGTCGAGGAGTCCCTCCGCAGCGGCGTCCTGGGCGGATACCCGGTCATCAACGTCCGGTTCCGAATCGTCGACGGTCAGGAACATGAGGTGGACAGTTCCGAGGTAGCCTTTGAGGCCGCCGCCGGCATCGCCGTGCATCAGTGCCTGCAAGAAGCCCATCCGATTCTCCTCGAGCCGATCATGCGTTTGGAGATCACGGCCCCTACCGAGTTCATGGGGTCGGTCACGGGCGACCTCAATTCCCGGCGGGCGGTCATCACGGCCACACGCGACAAGGGCGACCTGCGGACGATCGTGGCCGAGGTCCCTCTCGCCGAGATGTTCGGCTACGCCACGGACGTTCGGAGCCTCACCGCCGGACGGGCCAGTTGGAACATGGAGCCGAAGGACTATCGACCTGTCCCCAAGCATGTTACGGACTCGCTGTTGTCGACGGGCTACATCTAGTGTTGCGTCGCAACGCATTCGATGGGCGTCCAGCCGATGGGTGGCCCACCTCTTCAGAGGTGGGGACACGAATTGGCAGCCAATGCGCGTCCCCATCGCGCGAGCGATGGACCCCCACGGCTCCCTCGACGGGGCTCGTGACAAGCAAAGCCATGGGCCACCAACCCATCAACTAACGAGCGACAGAGCAGTAGCTCTGATCTCCGGATAGACACTGCCTTGTGCGAAGCAGTCTCGGCTCAACCCCGTCGTCCCAAGGAGTCCCTCAATGCGTAGGAAGCCCGATCACGCCATTCCCCTGATTCTGTCTGCCTTCTTCTTTCTGGTTCTGCTGTCTCCGCCGGCCTTTGCCCACCGTCCGACGTTCAGCGACGGCTCGGCAAAAGATGCGAACTCCGCGCTCGCTATCGAGGACGTCGATGTCTCGCAGGTCGTCTATCACACCGTCACGGAGGATGCCCCCCAATTGTGGCAGACCTTCGTCCTGGAGGAGCCAAGGTCGATCTGGGTCCAGATCGGCGTACCCGTCATCGATCGACTCGAGGACTACCGGCCGGCCGTCGCGATCCTCGGACCGGGCTTGCCGGAGATCGACCTGCCCTTCGATGTTCCCGAGGGACTGGGTGGGAAAATCCTCTCGACCGAGGGCGTGACCGACCCCCGCGAGTTCCACGAGCACTTCACGGACACGCGTTCCTGGATCTTGCTCGAGGAGAACGTGGACCTGCCGCAAGCGGGTCGTCACTACCTGGTTGCGTACGTCCCCTCCGCTGAGCTGGGAAAGCTCTGGGTCGCGGTCGGCAAGAAGGAGGTCTTCGGCCTGGCCGACATCTTCGTGGCGGGGGATTGGACCGTGAAGGCACGGACGTTTCACGAACAGCCCGTCGGGCTGGGCATCCCCTGCATCGCAAGCACCTCGATGATCCTGCTCGCCTTCGCCTGCCTGATCGCGGGCAGTTCCGGCCTGATCGCAGCTCGGAAATGCCGGGACTGATCTTGAGGACACGGTCGGCAGCATCGCCCCCCTCTGATGTCAACTCCCCCGCTACGCGGTCAGGTTCCGGTGCGCCCTGCAATGTCGCTTGCCCGAGGCGTCTCCTCCGACGGGCCCCGCGGGTCGGTTGACGCGTCTTGGCCATTCGCCCCCGAGCGAGCCATTCGAAGGCCGACCTCGCGCGCGGCGTCGACCGTGCCACATGGTTCACCTCATGAGCCCGGTGGCGTAGACTACCATCGGTGCACAAACGTCGCGCAGGAAGGAGAGCCGTTATCAAGGTCTGCCAAATCACCGGAGCGAGAAGCGTACGCATCGCCGACGTCGAGCCGCCGGGGAAACCCGGCCCCGGCCAGGTCGCCCTTCGTGTGGAGGCCGTCGCCATCTGTGGCAGCGATCTCCACATCTACAAGACCGGCATCAGCGGCGGAGAGCCCCTTGCCGAACCGATGATCCCCGGTCACGAGGTCTGCGCCGTGGTGGACGGAGGGGATACCCCTTTGCCTGCGGGCACGCGCGTCGCCGTCGAGCCCGCGATCCCGTGCATGCGATGCGAATGGTGTGTGCGCGGAGACCACAACCTCTGCCCGAATCACACGTTCCTGGGCCTGCCGGGTTGGCCGGGGGCGATGCGGGAACGCCTCGTGCACCCGTCACACTTGATCGAGTCCGTGCCCGAATCCATGCCCGTCGGCGTCGTGCCGCTACTCGAGCCCCTGGCGATTGCCGTCCACACCGCGGACATGGCCAGGGCAAGAATCGGGCAAACGGTTGCCGTCGTCGGGCTCGGCGCGATCGGATTGATGGTCCTGCAGATGATGGCGAGGTCCGGCTGCCGCGTGATCGCCTGCGATCCCGTCGCGGAGCGCGTCGCACTGGCGAGGCAATTCGAGCCGGAATCCGTGATCCACGCATCGGGCCAGGACGCCGTCGGACAGATCATGCAACAAACCCACGGCCGAGGGGTCGACATCGCCATCGAAGTGGCCGGTCCCAACGAGGCCGTCCGGGCGGCGACGGAGATGGCCGCCCCGGGCGCGCGGGTCGTCGTCATCGGTATTCAGCCGGACGACGAAATCGGCTTCCGCGCGGCGACGGCTCGACGGAAGGGCCTCACCCTCGTCATGCTGCGACGATCACGAAACACGCTTCGCCGGGCGATCGAGCTCTATCGCACCGGGCAGGTGCGGATCGACCCGCTGGCCACCCACGAATTCCCGCTGGAGGAAGCAGCCAAGGCCTTCGAACAGGCAGCGACCTACGCCAATGGGTCGATTCGGACGGTTGTCCGCTTCTGCTAGCGGCTGGCCTTCCGTTACCCGGGGGCCCGACACAACCCCTATAGCAGCTTCTCGGGGTTCATCACGCCGCGTGGATCGAGCCGGCCCTTCAGCGACCGCAACGCCTCCACGGCGATCGGACCGTGCTCCCGTTCGAGGGGCAGGTGCTCGTAGCCGATGCCGTGGTGATGGCTGAGCGTGCCGCCGGCGTGGACGATCGCATCCGTCGCGGCGGTCTTGATCGCCTGCCACCGTTCGACCTCTTGCCCCGGGATCTGCTTGGCGAGGAAGGTGTAGTACAGCGACGCCCCCGTCGCGTAGACGTGCGACACGTGGGTCATCACGGCGCCGGGAGTCCCCGAGGACCGTAGACCGTCCTCGATGGCTGCACGCACGCCATTGTAGAGCTTCTCGAGATTCGCCCACGTCGTCGCGGTCTCGAGCGTATCGACCATCACGCCACGTGCCATGAGATCGTCACGGAGATACGGCAGGCTGAATCGGTCTCGCTTCCAGCTGCGACCGGGAGAGCTCCCCAACGCGACGGCGCGGTGCTTGCTCGCCGCTCGATTCATCGCGTCGCAGTCCACTCGGACTTGCTTGGCTGAGCCCTCCGCGCCGAGCAGGCAAAGACAGACCCGTTCCGGGTCGAAGCCCCGTCGCCGGATGCTGTGCCGCACATACGCCTTCCCGATCCGCTGCACGATGCCGCCCTGCGACGAGGAGGTCTTGAGCAGCCAGCGTGTCTCCTCGGCGTCGCTCAGGCGAACGACGCCGGGGCGGATCTCCGCCTGAAGCAGATCCCGTAGAAACGCCAACGACGCCGGCCAGTCCGGTAGGAAGTAGGCTTGAAAGCGGGTCGTCTCCGGAAGTGGCTTGACGTGCGCCGTGCCGGACGTGATGACGCCAAAGACCCCTTCGCTGCCGATGAGCTGTTGGAGAACGCTCGGCCCGACGGCGCTGGCGGGCGTCAAGCGCGTGGCAACCATTCCCTTGGACGTAGCCAGCCGCACCGCCTCGACCATGTCCTCGATCTTCCCGTAATGCGTGGACTGCTGTCCTGCGCTCCGCGTAGCCACCCTCATACGGGGGCAGCCCGATGAGGCTGAGCTGGG
>CAZKCX010000123.1:0-12413 GCA_964550865.1 uncultured Planctomycetales bacterium | reverse complement strand
GCGCGGAGATGGACCGCGCGAGATGAATCTCGCGGCTCGGGCAGTTCGCGCCCTATACGCATCCCTGCAACGATCCGTTTGATGCACCCGACGACGGCGTCCACGTGTTGCCCCTCTTGCCCTGCCGGATCCCTTTCGCCAAGATGCACGCATGGGCATCGAATTGTTCCACCTGTGGCGGTTCGTGCTGATTGTCGTGTGCACGATCTACACGGCGATCCGGTTGACGCAGACCGCGTGGCGATGGCAGGAGATCCTCTGGGCGGGGACGCGGACGTCTGGATTGATGCGTCATTACCTGTTTGTGCATTTGCTGCGGTTGCGCGTGCACCGCTTTACGCTCGAGATGATTCAGATCGCCGCGCTGCTCGTCGCGCTGCTTGCGTTGAGCTGGGCGCATCGTTTCGTGTGAGCCGATGACCGGGTCTCCGTCCAGCGCCGACAAGCGTCTCTCCGATCTGCCCGAGGATGCGCTGCGACGCTATGCCGCCGACCTCGGGCTCGACGCCTCGCCGAAGGTCTCTCGCGCGGACCTGCTTCGCCACATTCGCGAACGTCGTGAGCTGCTCCTCGAGCTCGACCGACAGGCCATGCTCGACATCGTGGTCTGGGCACGGCACCCGGTCCGCAAGTCCGCCAGCAAGGAGGAGCTCGCCAAGACCATCGCCCGAATCGACGACATGCGGTTCGACGGCTTGGGCCATCGCGGTCTGGTGGCGTTGGCCCGCCTTCGCGGTGTGGACGCCGAGGATTCGGACAGCGACGAGGACATCATCCGTCGCATGCGGAGGGCCGAGGGGTTCTGGACGAAGGTGAGACGCCGGCGCCGCCGATTCGTCGGGGCCGTGCTGGAGAGGGCGATTTCCGGGAGCGACGAAGAGCAGGGGGACTACCAGTTCCTTCCCGAAGACCCGGTCAGCCGCGAGCCGCGTCTGCGTGACGAGGTCGAATCGCGCGGCATCGTGGGGGGGCTTGCCGGGAAGCTCCGGACCGTCGCGGACGATTACATCGCCCAGAAGCTCGATGAGATCGAGAATCGGATCGATGAGAAGCTCGACGAGATCGACGCCAGGTTGGCCGAGTGGCGCGACCGGGAGGTGGCCAATCGGCTGCGGATCATCAAGATCACGCTGGTGGCGTCCGTCATTGTCGCCCTGTTGAGTTTGGGGTATAAGTATGCGAGTACGCGGGTGGGGCCTGAGACACCGACAAGTCAACCCGGATCAGGCTCGGAGACGTCCGCCGTGGCCGACGTCGAACCCCTTCCACCGATCGGGCCGTTGTCTCGGTCGGCAATACGTCGAGTCCCTGGAGCAGGGCAGACCGATCGACGGTGGTCGACGGCTGCGGAGCGGAAACGAAACGGATAGGTCATGCACCCGAAGCTCTCCAAGCGTTGCGAAACGGTCATTCGATTGGCCAACGAGATCGCCCACGAGTACGAGCAGGAATACGTGGGCACGGAGCATCTGCTGCTGGCGATGGCGCGCGAAGGCAGCGGACCGGTCGTCAAGTTCCTCGAAGGCCAGGGCATCGAGGAGGCGGAGCTCAAGAAGGTTATCGACAAGCTCATCAAGCAATCGATGGAGGATACGTGGGTGTTCGGTCGGCTCCCCGGCTCGCCGCATTTCCGCAATGTGATGGCGCGGGCGATCGAGCAGGCAGGCAAGCTCGGCAGCAAGGAGATCCGCGTCGAGCACTTGTTCCTCGGTTTGCTGTGCGAGAAGGGCAGCGTGGCCGAGAACGCCTTGTCCGATCTCGGGATCACCCTGAGCCAGGCACAGAAGCATTTCGCGAAGCTTGCCAAACAGAAGTCAGGCTGACCGCCGTCGGGTCGCATGCCATCCAACCCTCTGGGTCGGTTCGCCGGACCGGCCTCCCCTCGGGTCGTTCGACGGGCAATCTTGGGTGTTCACGGGACCGGTCCAAAAGACAAGCAGGGAGTGACCATGATTCGATACGAACCGGCCGGAGCGTTCCTTCTCCTGTGGGCCTTTTGCCTGCCGGTGGCGGCCGATCCGGTGGCCGTCTCGCCGAAGCTGGATGCGGAGCAACAGATCGAACGGCTTGAACAGATGGCGGCCGAGCACGCCGATCGTCTGGAGGAGCTCCAGGACAAGGCGGAATCGCTGCCGACGGAGGATCAAATCGGCCTCCGACAGCAGCGCGTGCGTCGGGTAGTGGCCGAGCTGATGTCCGACGCGGAGTTTCGCGATTCACTCTTTCCGGCCGCCGTCGGGGCAGGCTTCGACCGCAAACGCGGGTTCTATCTGGACTCGGCCGACGAGACCTTCAGCCTGAACGTCAAGGGATACCTCCAGGTCAAGTATACGGGCCTTAACCGGCAGACGGACAATCGCCGCGTACCGGGTCGGCAGAAGATCGACGACCAGAGCGGGGTGGAGATCGAACGCCTGTTTCTGGCCTTCTACGGTCACATCCACACCCCGAAGCTCAAGTACCGTATCGTGGCCGACGCGGGATACACCGGCGTCGGCGGCGGCGGCGCCGAAGACGGCGAGTGGATGACGTACTACGCCCACGTCGACTACGAATACGTGACCGGCCATTACATCACGGCGGGGTTGATCCGGCTTCCCTTCGGCGTGCAGTCCAAGACATCGGCGTCGGTGCTGCAGTTTACGGATCGGTCGATGGTGAGCTGGGCGCACTGGGTGGACCGGTCCGTCGGCCTGATGGCTCACGGGAACCTCCTCGAAAAGCGGCTGACGTACTTCGCCTCGATCACCAACGGCGCCTTCAACGCCGACGACAGCCCCAGCCAGGAGGAGCTGGACACGAACTTCGCGTACATCGCGCGGCTGTGCTACTACGCGCTCGGTCGGGGCGACAGCCTCACGGAGAGCCGCGCGGGCTATCCGCAGTCCGACCTGGCGTTTTCGAAGGATCCCGTTCTGCGCTTCGGCGGCAGCATCTTGATCAACGACAACAACGGAGACGCAGGCAACGGCAGCCCGCCAGGTCTGTGGGCGGAGATCCCCGATTCCATCCGCCGGGGACGCGGCATCGGGGGCACACAGCTCATCGACGATACCGGGACCGAGTACGTCTTCCTCGAGTTCGACTCGGGCTTCCGGTATCGTGGCTTCAGCGTCAATGTCGAGTACTTCGTGCGGAGCATCGACGGCGAGAGCGAGTACAGCCAATGGGAGCTCCGCACCGGAAGGGACGATACCGTTCACCAGCAGGCGGGGAACCTCCAGATCGGATACTTCGTCATCCCCAAACGGCTCGAGATCGCTGGCCGGATGGGCGGGATCTGGGATACGGGCAACGATGCCGTGTGGGAGTGGGGGGTAGGGGTCAACTACTTCCCCTGGGGTACGTACAACTGCCGCCTTGCAGCAGACTTCATCCGGATCTCCGAGGTGATGGGCGGCGTGGCGAGCGGCCCCAGCTACGGTCTGAACGACGAGGTCAGCATGATCCGCCTCCTAATGCAGGTGGGGTTCTAGGACGGGGTCAGGTCGGTCAGGAGCCGAGGGATTCCGTCGCCGCCCCGGGGCAAGCCCGATGCCGCTTAGATGTAAAACCTTGGCGAAAAACTGGTTGTGTCTGAGCGGATGGGCAGGAGGGGATCGGTCTCCTCGCTGATCGCAGGCTCAGCGAGGCGTATCCTCGTTCGGCAGGCGGGCTTCCGGGGACCGACCTCCCGCCGACGCGGCAGTTTTTTCCCATTTCTGCTTGACGCTGGCGGCAGAAACCGCTATCAGACAGCTATTCCAAAGGGTTAGCCGAGCCGACGGCGCGGTGGGCTGCGGTTGCCCTGTCCCTGGGATCTTCGTAGCCATTGCTGAGCCAGATCGGCCGTTGGTCGGAGCACACGGCCGTAGTCGGTGATGGCCAAAGAGCGTGGAACGCGGAAGGAGTCCTCCCCATGAGCCGTCTCGCAACGCCGCTACTCATCGGTGTGATCGTACTTGCCGGATCGGTGCAAGCAGCGGAGCTTGTGACCGTGAGCAAGACGCAGGAGCAAGACGCCGTCGCGAGGCTGGAGCGTCTCGAGCAGATGGCCGAAGAGCAGACCCAGCGCCTGGAGAAGCTCAAGGCCAAGGCCGAGGACGTCACGGAAGGGCCTGGTCGCGTCGAGACGGTGGAGGTGCAGAGGGTCGTCGCGGAGTTGATGTCCGATGCGGAATTCCGGGACTCCCTGTATCCCTCAGCCCTGACGGCGGGCTTCCACCCCAAACGCGGCTTCTACATCGATTCGGCTGACCAGGCGTTCTCCCTGAACATGAAGGGCTATATGCAGGTTCGCTATACGGCCGCCAACCGTCAGACGGACAACCGCAACCGGGTCGGCCGACAGAAGATCGACGACATCAACGCCTTCGAGATCGAGCGGCTGTTCCTGGCCTTCTACGGCCACGTGCATAGTCCCAAGGTCCTGTACCGAATCGTCATGGACGGCGGATACACGGACGGCGGTGCAAACGAGCAAGGCGGCTGGCGAACGTACTACGCGACGGTCGACTACGAGTACGTCAAGGACCAATACCTGTTGGTCGGCTTGATGCGGTTGCCCTTCGGTGGGCAGGCGATGACGGCCGGGGCGGTCCTGCAGATGATGGACCGTTCGATGGCGCAGTACTTCTTCGCACCGGACCGTTCGATCGGCGTGATGGCCCACGGTAATCTGTTCGACAAGAAGATGGAGTACTTCGCGGCGATCGCCAACGGCTTCGCCAACGCCAACGACAGCCCGAGCAACGAGCAGCTCGATACCAACTTCGCCTACTACGCCCGCATGGCGTACTATTTGCTGGGCCAGGGCAACAGTCTCGTTCACAGCCGGATCGGCTATCCCGAGTCGGACATCGGGTACTCCAAGGACCCCTCGCTGATGTTCGCCGGCAGCTTCCTGATGAACGACAACAACGGGGATACCGGGGGTGGCCTGTTCACCAACACCCCGGACAGCATCCGCCGCGGTCGGGGCATCGGTGGGAATCAGGTCTTCGGTGGGCCGAACTACCGTGGCACGGAGACGTTCACCTTCTCGTTCGACTCGCAGTTCAAGTACCGCGGGTTCAGCGTCAACGCCGAGTACTACCTGCGGACGGTCGACGGCGAGAGCAAGTACAGCCAGTGGGAGTTGCATACGGGGCGTAGCGACTCGACCCACACCCAGGGCGGCCACTTGCAGGTCGGCTACTTCCTGGTCCCGAAGAAGTTTGAGGTCGCGGCCCGCATGGGCGGGATCTGGGATAACGGCGGGGACAACTCGTGGGAGTGGGCGATCGGCTGCAACTACTTCCCGTATGGCTCGTACAACCTGCGGATCGGTGCGGACTTCGTCCGGATCTCCGAGGTGGTGGGCGGGCCGGGCGCGAGCCCGAACTACGGCTTCAACGACGAGCTCTCCATGGTTCGTGTCGTGCTGCAGGCAGGCTTCTAGCCGCCGCCCGCGCGCGTCGAACAAGCAGCCGCAATCGGAATCGGATCCCCGTGGAAGCGTGCCTTTCACGGGGATTTCTTTGTGTGCGGGGAGAAAGCCTACGTCGCGAGCGAGCGGGGTGGGCTTCGGTCGGACCGTAGCCGGGACGGCGTTCCGCCGTGGGCACGTCGATCGGTTTTCGCCCGCCCTCTGGATAGGCCCGGCAGGCGATCGTTACAATGCGCTTCGATCCGTTACGGAGGACGACGAGGGGATGGCCGACACCGAACGGGCCAAACGATGGATCGTAGCGCCGCCTTGGGAGGGGTGTCGCGCGATGGCCTCTCGCCTCGGCGTCGCACCCATGCTGGCCCAGGCCCTCCACAACCGCGGGCTCGCGGAGGTCGAGCCTGCCCGTCGGTTTCTCGAACCGCAACTGGGCGATCTGCTGAATCCCGAGACGCTTGAAGACACCCAGGGGGCGGCCGATCGCCTCGTTCGCGCGGCACGGGACGGCGAGAAGATCGTTCTCTACGGGGACTACGACGTCGACGGCATGACGGGTGTGGCGATCTTGTGGCATTGCCTGCGGCTCGCGGGGGTGCCCGCTGGCTTCTACGTCCCGCACCGGCTGGAAGAGGGATACGGCCTGAATGAGGAGGCGATGGATCGCCTCGCCGACGACGGCGCGAAGGTCGTTGTGACCGTCGACTGCGGCATCACGGCGGTGGGTCCGGCGCGCCGCGCCCGCGAGCGGGGCATGGACCTGATCATCACCGACCACCACATGATCTCCGATCCGCTCCCGGAGGCGGCCGCGATCGTCCACCCGCACGTGGGGGACTACGAAAACCGAAACCTCGCCGGCTCCGCCGTGGCGATGAAGCTTGCCTGGACGTTGGCCCAGCGATTGACGCCGGGCTTCGACGGGCGGGTCTCCGAGGCATTCCGCCAGTTCCTCTTGGATGCGACATGCCTGGCGGCCCTGGGAACGATCGCCGATGTCGTACCGCTGGTGGGCGAGAATCGCATCCTGGCACACTTCGGCCTGCGGGGGTTGCGGCACTGTCGATTGCCGGGTCTGCAGGCCTTGATCGAGACATGTGGGTTGACCGGTGAGAAGCTGGACAGCTATCACGTCGGGTTCATGCTCGCCCCGCGCCTGAACGCGATCGGTCGGATGGGCCACGCCCGGCTTGCCGTGGAGTTGCTGACGCGGGCCGACGGCGAGCGGGCGATCGAGATCAGCCAGTACCTGGATCAGCAGAACCGACAGCGTCAGGCGATCGAGCGCAGGCTTGTGGCCGAGGCGCGCGAGATGGTGCCGTCGTCTTGTCGAGACGGACAGGGCGATCGGGCCATCGTGCTCGCCCGCGAGGGGTGGCATGCGGGGGTGATCGGAATCGTGGCGTCACGGCTTGTCGAGGAGTTTCACCGGCCGGTCGTCCTGATTGCCCTGGACGGCGAGACCGGGCAGGGCTCGGCCCGCAGCATCCGACACTTTCCGATGCACGAAGCGCTGGAGCGTTGCGGCGCGCACCTCTTGAGCTTCGGCGGTCACGCCATGGCGGGCGGATTGCGGATCGCGGCCGACGCGGTGGACGACTTCGCCGAGGCATTCATCGCATACGCGAACAACACGCTCACACCGGCCGACCTGAATGCGACGATTCGCCTGGACGGCGAAGTCGGGCTGGGCGAGCTGAGCGAGGACGTCGTTCGGGATCTCAAGAGGCTGGGGCCTTTCGGCCCGGGCAACGCCAAACCGCGTTGGGCCACGTCGACGGTGGAATTGGTGGGCGAGCCGCGGGTTGTGGGCAAGGGCGGCGAGCACCTTCAGCTTACCGTCCGCGACGGACGGACCGTGTGCAAGGCGATCGCCTTCGGTCAGGCGAAGCACGACCAGGCCTTGCGCAATCACCGGCGATGCCGCATTGCCTTCGAGCCGATCGTCAACGAGTTCCGAGGGCAGCGCACGGTCGAGCTTCAGGTCATCGATTTTCAGTGGCCCGCGTAGGGAAAGCGGGGACATGCTATTCTCCGCGTACTCTTGCCTCCTTTGATTGGCAAGAGAGCTGGTGCCCTAAGCAGCCTAGAAGGATGTGTGCACAGTCGGAGAAGCTTGGGTGGCCCACCTCTTCAGAGGTGGGGGACACGAATTCGACCCAAGATTCGCGTTCCCCATGGCTCCTTCGGCTGCGCTCAGGACAAGCAAAGCCATGGGCCACCCAGATTGGATTTCGTTGGACGCACTGTTCAATCTTTTATGGAATCAGCGTAGGCTGAAGCGTAGCCGTTCTCCTTTCCTCTCTTCCGCACGGATGCATGCGTCATGAGCGCTGCGCGAAGACGAAATCACCGACGCAAGCTGCGCGACGTCCGGGTCGAGCCGGCGGATTTCCCCGTGGATGCCTTCCGGCGGCGGGTCGTGGACGTATCCGCGGTCGTCCTCTTGACCCTGATGGTGCTCGCGCTGGGCTGCAAGGACATCACCGTCGGCGGCTTCGCCTGGTCGGACGCTCCGATGCATGCGATGGACGGGGTGTTCCTCCACGATCTGGTGACGCAAGGCACGGGCGGACGCGACCTGGAGACCTGGGCGTCGCACTTCTACGCGCGGTATCCCTGTTTGGGCCTGGTGGTCTACTACCCGCCGCTGCATCCGGTGCTCGAGGCGGCGGCGTATCTCAGCTTCGGCATCAGCGAGGCGGTGGCGCGGGCAACCGTCGTGGCCATGGCGGTGGTGGCCGTGTTGGCGCTCTACTGGTTGGCGGTGCAACTGTTCGATCGTCCTTCCGCCCTTGTGGCCGCCTTCCTGTTCGCGACCGCACCGTTCGGCCTGCAGTGGCTGCGGGACGTCATGCTCGAATGGCCCGCGGCGGCGATGGCCATTCTGGCCGTCGGGTGCTACCGCGCATGGTACGACCGTCCGAGTTGGCGTTGGGCGATCCTGGGCGGCGCCGCGACGGCCGCCGCGATCCTCACCAAGCAGACCACCGCGTTCTTGGTCGCGCTGTTCCCGCTGCACCTCGTGACGGTCGGCACCATGGCGGGACTGCGGGGTACGTGGCTTGCCGAGGCCCGGCGGAAGAGCCAGAAGGACGACCTGCGGATGGCGATGACGGTGGCGCTGGCGGCAATGATCATTCTCGTGGTGCTGGGCGTCTACGATCGGATCAGCAGCCGTTGGGCCGACTTCAACCGGTATCTGGTGACGGGACGCCCGCCGTGGGCCCATCTCGAGCAATGGGAAACATACACGCAGTATCTGCGATGGCTCGACGAGATTCTCGGTTGGCCCATGCTGGTGGCGCTGCTTATCGGGTTGGTGGTCATTGTGGCACGGTGGGAATGGCGCGGGAGCCGCCTGGCTTTGACGTGGTTCGTGCTCGTGTGGTTCCAACAGACGCTGATCTATTGGAAGGAGCCGCGCTACCTGTTCTTCGTCCTGCCCGCCGCCGCGCTGCTCGTTGGCCGTGGTTGGACGCTCTGGCCGCGGTACCGTCGCTTCCCGCTCGGCGTGGTTCCGATCACCGGTCTCGTCGTGTACCAGTTCCTGTCGGGGATGCTCACGCCGGCGGGGCGCCTTCCCGACTATGCGGACGCCGTCCAGCTCCTGGCGGATCGGGACGACGCGGACGTCGTGCTCATGGACGGTGTGCGGGACGGTCAGTTCATCTTCGACGTCCGCACGAACCCCCAGGCCGCCGGACGGATCATCACGCTTCGGGGCAGCAAGGTGCTCTACTCCCGGACCGCCCGGGGCCGCGAGCAGCACCGGACGTATCTCGATACGCCGGAGGCCATCCTCGAGCTGCTGAACAAATACGGAATACGGTACGTCGTGGTCGAGTCCAAGCTGCCGGAGATCGGGGAGGCAAGACGATCTGCCTGGCGGGAGTCGGCGTCGGGGGTGTTGCGGCGGCTGCTGGCCGACAACGGCCGCTTCGAGGAGATCGGACGCTATCCGCTCACGTGCCGGGATCCCCGATGGGACGGCGTCGATTTGCTCGTCTACCACTACCGCGAGGCGCCGGCCCGTCGCGCCAAGGAGATCACCATCCCCGTCAAGGCCCTCGACCGGAAGGTCACCGTGACCTTGCCGTAGGGCGAGAGACGGCGTCACCGCAGCGGCGGCTCCTTTGCTCGTGTGACGCCGGTTCGGATACACTCGCGCGCATGAAGCGAAACGTGGCCCATCTACCGTTGCACGGCGGGCAGGCACCGGCGTGGCTGTTTCAGCGGATGCACCGTCTGGCCGGTGCCGTCACGCGGCTCATCGTGACCGACTACGGCACGACCGAGATGCTCACGCGCCTGTCCGACCCGTTCTGGTTTCAGGCGTTCGGGTGCGTGCTGGGCTTTGACTGGCACAGCAGCGGCCTGACGACCGTCACGTGCGGCGCCCTCAAGGAGGCCTACAAGCGTCTGGGCGACGACCTGGGTATCCACGTGGCCGGCGGGAAGGGCGGCGTGAGCCGGAAGACCCCGTCGGAGATCGCCGCCGTCGGCGAGCGAAGCGGTCTGGACGGTGACGGATTGATCTACGCCTCGAGAATGTCGGCCAAGGTGGACTCGGCGGCCGTACAGGACGGCTACGAGCTCTATCACCACAATTTCTTCTTCGACGACGCGGGGCGCTGGTGTGTCGTTCAACAGGGAATGTCCGACGCCGACGGCTACGCGCGTCGCTATCACTGGCTCGAGACCTGCCCGCATGAGCCGGTCGGGCCAAGCGGCGGTGGCCACGGCACTCCTCAGGCTTCCGCAGAGGCGGGCAGCTCCACGAATGCCGCAGACAGCCATATCGAATCGTTCGTGTGCGAGCCGCACAACGCGATCGCGGCACAGGCCCTGACGGGCGAGCAGCTCATGCTCAACATGGTCGCGGGGGAGGCGGAGACGTCACGCGCCGCCAGCTTGGAGGTCGCGATGATGCATCCGGAGACGTTCCTGCGGGAGGCCCAGGCCGCCACGCCCTCGCTCTTTCTCCCCGAGCATCATCCGGTCCTGCCGAGCGATGTGAACCCGAAGTGGCTGGCCAAGACGCTCCGGGGCGTGTACGAGAACCCGCCGACGGACTACGAAGGCCTGCTGGGCATGAAGGGGATCGGCGCGAAGACCGTCCGCAGCTTGGTGCTCCTCGCGGAGATCATCCACGGGAGCGAGGCGTCGCCGTCTCGGCGCGACCCCGCCACCTTCAGCTTCGCCCACGGCGGCAAGGACGGGTTCCCGTATCCGGTCGATCGATCGTTGTACGATCAGAGCATCGCCATTCTGGAGCAGGCGGTTCGCAAGTCGAAGACAAACCCCGATGACAAGGACAATGCCCTGCGTCGGCTCGAACGCTATCGGAAGGGATAGCGACGACCTACGAGCGGGCTACCGACGGTCGTTCTTTTCCCGTCGGGACCGAACCGGTTCGGGACGGAGTTGGACCCAGAGTTCGTCCTCTTGGATTCGGAGGGCTTCGATACGAAACGTGCCGCGGGGTTGTCGCCATCGGACCTCGGGCGGAAGCGGCGCGCCGGCAATGGCATCGGCGAGGGATGTGCCGTCGGGCAGGAGCGGCTCGTCGCGCTGCCTCCATCGACGTTCCTGTCTGGCGACCTCCCGTCGAATCAGGCTCACCGGGACGGGCAGGGCTCCGCCGCGAACGCTGAGAATGCGGACGCACAGCTTGCCGTCGACGATCTCGGCATGGAGCCGGATGCTCACGACGGTGTCCGGCCCCGGGCCGGTCCACATTCCCGCCAGGGTGATCTCGTCCTCCCGGAAGAGGACCATCGGGTTTCGGATTTGCTCGGGGATCCATCGTTTGCTCGCGGGCCAGATCCGATCGCGGGCGACGAGCCAGCGGTTCAGATCATCCTGCCGGACCCGAAACTCGAACGGTCGGCCCTGACCCATACCGCGGCTGAGTGCGGTGAACGACGCGCCAAGCCGGTCGCGGGCCTCTTGCTCCTCTTCGTAGGGAACGTAGGCCGGCTGATACCAGCTCGGGATGTATCGATACGCCATCCAACCGATAGGCAAGGCCAAGAGGATCGCGGCCAGCGCGCCCGCGCCGAGCCACAGGGGCCAACGTCGCGAGGCCGTGCTCGATCGGTCGGGGGTCTTCTCGGTTGTCATGGGGAGCATTATCTGCGCAGAGGCCCGGATCGCCAAAGCGGAATTCCTGGTTCGGCGTGGTTGAAGCCACGCCGTGTCGGCGTGCCGGGTGCGGTGGGGCGATGCTTGCGTGAGGACTGGCGGCTTGTACAATCAGAGGTTCGATTCCGCGCGAGGGAATCGAGTACGTGCGGCAAGCGTGTGGAAGAAGTGCCTACAAAGGAGCCAACCATGAGCCGATCCGCAAGAAGAGGACTTTCGTGTGTGATGACGTCGCTGGTAAGCCTGGGGCTGGTACTCGCCCTGACCGGCTGTGAGCAGAAGCCCGCCGGAAAGCCCAAGGCCGAACCGAAGGCGGAGAAGAAGGCAGAGAAGCAGACGAAGGCGAAAGCGGAAGAGAAGGTCGAACCGAAAGCAGAGAAGAAGGCGGAGAAGAAAGCGGCCCCGAAGCCCAAGAAGAAGGCCGAGAAGAAGAAGGAGCAGCCGAAGCCCGCGCCGAAACCGGAGAAGAAGGCAGAGAAGAAACCGGCACCCAAGACGGAGAAGAAGGCCAAGTCCGCCGCGAAAAAGCCGACGCCGAAGCCGAACTTCGCCAGTCCGCCCGAGGGGGCGGTCGTGCTCTTTGACGGCAAGAGTGCGAAGAGCTTCACGACGCTTGACGGCAAGCCCTGCCCATGGCAGGTGAAGGACGGGGCCCTCGTCTGCAAGCCCAAGAGCGGGAGCATTCGCAGCAAGCAGGCCTTCGGCGACCAGAAGCTGCACATCGAGTTCAAGCCGCCCCACATGCCGGACGCCAAGAAGGGCAGCCAGGCCCGCGGCAACAGCGGCGTGTACATCCAGGGCCGCTACGAGATCCAGGTGCTCGATAGCTACGACATCGGGCGACCCATGAAGGCCGGCGACT
>CAZKCX010000122.1:3842-12464 GCA_964550865.1 uncultured Planctomycetales bacterium | reverse complement strand
ACGGCCCGGCTCTGAATTGGTGGTGGAACCCCAGGTCCGCTTGAAGGACAGCCCGGCCCGGCAACTGCTCGCCACAAGCGGCTCTGAGTCGGCAGAGGAACTCCAGGTTCGCTAGACAGACAAACCGGCGCTGAGAGGACGATGGATCTCTACGGCAGAGGTGCGCCGCCCTCACCACATGACGCATCAGAAGTTCAGCGTCTTCGCCTTCGCACCCGTGGCGTGAAGTCTGCGGGACGAGGTCTCGCCCGGACATCGGACGCGCGATGCCTCGTTCGCGCGAACCGCATAGCCCCGCTCGCCGACGCGCGTGATCGAGAGGAAGTGGTGCACCGTCGCCGTGTCGCCCGCCTCGATGTCGTGATAACGGAAGCGCTGCCCGGGGGCAAATCCCTCGGTCGAATCCACCTCCATCGCCATCGTCCCCTGACTGCCGAAGCGGATCCGACGGATGTGTGTCTCGGCCTTGCCGTCGACCGACCGAAGCAGTTTGCGCTGAAAGAACCCCGACGGACGCTTCCGCGTCACGGGACGCGCGTACTCGTGGGGCACCTTCGTGAGTAGCGTGTGTGCGTCCTTGACGACGGTCACCGTGCCTTGGCCCAGGATTGTCCCGGCCTGGCCTGTCGTCAGACGCTTGCCCGCGATCTTCTTGATGGTATAGGCCGTGTTCCGTGAGTAGCCACCGCCGTGGAAGGTGACCGGGTTTCCCACGTACCGCCCGTCGGACGGCCACTTCTGATCCAGCGTGACCGCAGCCAAGCCGTCCGGCAGTGTCGCGACCTTCGCCGATCGTGACGGTGCGTCCAGCGCGAGATCCCAGTCGCCGATCGCCATTCGCCTCGCGTCGAGCATCTCCGCGCTTACCAGCTTCGCGCCCTTCAACCGCGCGCGACCGATCGCCCCACGAAACGCGATCTCTCGCGCATCGAGCTTCGCACGGACTTCGGATCGGGCCTCGCCGCCCAGGCACCAAATGTCCCGATGCCCATCGGCAAGCTCGACGCACAAGACGATCGACGAATCCGCCCTCAACGCGCCGTTGCCGTCCAGCCTCCGCACCGAGACGACCTTGCCGCCGTCGCCGCCATCGAACGCGTCCCAAACGGTCACGAAGCACGAGGAAAAATCCTCGCCCTTGCGACGGCGAATAGCGTATCGGGCCTTCGGATACGTCGGATACAGCCCGGGCGCCACCGCGGTGACGACCTTCGCATCGGCGTTGTGCAGCGCGTGGATGCAGAGCCGCGTCGCCGCCTTGTCGTCGATCTTCCACGTGGCCGACCAATTGCCCGCGGGCCGAGCCCACGCCGGCTCGACCAGAAAGCCATAGCCGTTGCCGGGCGGCGGGTTCCAATAGGGCTTGCCGGGATAACCCTCCATGTCGCCGTCGTTGAGCTGCATCGCGCCCCAGGCGTACGTCTCCCCCGCGAGGCTGCCCTTTTGCGGCTCGCTGAAGCGGACGTTCGCGAACTCGACCTCCGTGCTGAAGCTGTGCATCGGCAGGTCGTGCTGCGTGCCGCCGCGAACGCGAAAGACGTCCAGCGCGTACTCGCCCGCCAGCGCGAAGAGCCTGCGGTAGACGTCCACGCCCTTGTACGCATAAACGTTCGACGACGCCTCAACGACCTTCAGCCCCGCCAGGTCCGCGTAGTGCAAAAGCGATCCGCCGTACTGCCCGCCGCCGTGCGATGTCTCGTCGACGACCACGCAGTTGTGGCTGACGGTCTGCTTGGCCCACCCCACCTGCGTGTGCGTGCTGCCGAGGCTGTAGCCCAGGTCGTACGAGATGTCATAGCCGGCCGCGTAGTAGTTGACGTTCAGATCGTCGTAGTGGCCGTGCACCAGCGACGGCCCGAACCGCAAGATGGCCGCGTGGGCCCCCTTGCCCTCGCCCTGCCGGAGGACGGCGAGGCCCTTCTGCCCGACGAAGAACGAGCCGTCGAGGTACTGCGTCATGCGTGCCGGCAGCGGACCCGGCGTGGCCTCATCCTCGGGGGCATGGAACACACGCCATTCCACGACGTCGCCGATCTTCCGGTCGGCGTCGGGGTCTCGGCGCCGCAGCTCGAGCAGCAGCGCGCCGTACGCCGAGCGCTTCTTCGGATCGCTGACGCGCGTGGCCAAGCGCTGCGTGTAGCGGACGTCCCAGATGCGATCGGGGTAGTACGGGGTCTTCGTCTTCGTGCGAAACGCCGGTGCGGCGTCGCCGAATGTCCCGCGATGTCCCAGACACGTGGTGGCCATCTGCGGCAAGACGTAAAACGACTGGAACCTCGGGTCGTCGTACAGGTTCAGCCCGTCGGGATACGCGCTGCCTCGGTAGTGGTGCAGCGGCTCGGAGAACGTCAGGTAGAGGTTCCGCGTGTGCAGGGCGTAGCCGACGGCCGTCTCGAAGTAGCGGCCGTCGCGATCGACGTTGTTCGCCAGCATCGTTCGGATACCGTAGGTGCCGTCGACGGGCCAGGTGACGTATTCGGGAATGCCGAGCACGATGCCGACGGCCAGCACGCCGCGCAGGTAGTCCGCCTCGCCGTTGTGCAGCCCGCCCTGCTTGATCGACATGTCATAACAGTATTCCGCGCCGTTCAGCAGGAGGTTCTTCTCGATGTTCTTCCGCCGCGTCAGGCCCTCGCGCGACGAGGGCTCGTCCAGCGCGGGATGGTCGTAGACCCAGTCGTACATGTCCACGAAGTGCACGAGCACCCGCGCGACCTGGTACCACGGCCGGTTGAGCCGACCGCTCGGCGGGTTCGACGGGTAGTCCCACGATCCCTTGTCGCACGACGGATAGATCCGCGCGATCTCGTCGAGGATCACCACGGCCATCCGCCCCGCGCGGGCATCGCCGGTGAGCAGGTAGAGCTTGGCCTGCGGCTTGGCGACCTTGAAGATCAGCGTCTCGACCACCCACGCGTTGTACGACCCGACGAAGTAGTGGATGCGACCGTCCTCGGCCTTGTAGCCCGTGCCCGGATCGGGGTACTCCTCGTTCGGCAGGACGTGGCCGTTCCGGCACGTCACCTTACCGGGCTTGTCGAACGAGCATCGCGCCCCACCCCACGTGCCCCACTTCGCCGAGCAGATCGGACAGCCCGTGAACCCGTAGGCGAAGCACGCGCCCTCCTCGGGCATGACCGATTTCACCCACGCCTGGTCCTTGTCGGCCCATCGCTTCACGGACTTCTTCAGATCGGCGAACCACTCCTTGGCGACGGGATCGTTCTCGATCCGTTTGCGTGCCCGCGCTACCTCCTCCGGGGAGTAGTTCACGGTGGGATGCCGCTTGGCGCCTTCGAAGGTCAGCTTCGGCGGGGCCGCCAGGCAGGCGGTCATGACGGTTGCGGCGAACGGAATCATGCGTGCTCCTTCTAAACCCAGGTTGGCGAGATTGGGGTCGGATCCACACGGCAATGCGTGTGGTGCGCCAAGCGCCCGAATCCCAAGGTCAGCGCCGATTCAGAGAGTCCACCACGCACTCCGACAGACCACCACCCATTCAGCGCCGGCCTGGCCCCCGCGGCGCAGCGGCGCGAAGCCCGGTCCTCGGCCCGAACGAGCCTTCTTTGGTCACAGATGACCGGCCTGGGGACAGGCCGGCTCTGAATCCAGCGTAGCCGCTGCTCTCCCACCCGGCGCCGTCACCAGGAGAAACGCTCACTTCGGCACATCGAGCTTGGCCAGCCCTTTCACCGCCGTGTCCGTCAGCGTCTTCGCCAGTTTGGGCCCGTAGAAGCTCACGCTCGATTCGTATCCACCCTTCTCGTACTCCTCGGCCGAGAGGATGTAGCTGATCCATTCGTTCGCCAGCCCGCCGATCACGGGATACTTCAAGCCGGTCTGCTTGCCTACCTGCGCCTTGAGGTCCGCGCCCAGCCGGGCCGCCATCTCGCCAGGAATCCCGATGATAAGCAGGTCCCCCAGCCGCAAGAAGCTCACGCCGCTCGCCGGGGCCATGAAGACGTTGAGCATCGTCTTCATGAGGTCCTCGCTCAGGCCATACTCCGACCCGCCGGTCTCCATGAAGTCCGGATGCCAGCACCGCTCCGGGAGCATGACCCGCTTGAGGTCATAATCAAGCATGGCCGACGGAGCGACCTCCGTCTTCCGCCACTGCCGCCACGCAACGATGCCCAGCGCCCGGCCATAGCGCTCGGCCTTCTCCCAGTTGCTCTTGCCCGAATCGCGACGGGCGACCGGCGATTGGTCACCCTGCGCCCCGTTGTAGTACATCACCGTGACGCCCTGACCAATCAGGGCTTCCATCTGCCGCTGGAGGTGACCGGGCCAACCGCCGGAGAACATCATGTCCGGGTCGTCCATGAACGTCGGATGGGCCGTCCAATTCACCAGCACGGCCAGGGGCTTGCCGTCCGTCGTATCGACCCGCGTGATCGTCAGATCGCGATCGGAGAAGGTGTTCCCCTTGCGGCGATTTCGGTTCCAACCCTTGAGGATGTCGCGGCTCGTGCCGACGCGGACGGGCACGAGCTTCTCGCCCGCCTGCCGGATCACCTGCACGAGGTTCCCCAGCGTCAGGTCGTACACGTCCTTGTGGAACATGCCGAGCTGCGGGATCTTCAACACGTTCTTCGGATTGAGCGCGGTCATATCGATGCTGGTGTGCGAGTGGCTCGGCAAGAGCATCACCTGCTCGGAGGACCACTCTTCGCCCAGAGCCCGCATCAGCGCCGGCTTGAACGGCGGCGGAAAGGCAAGTACATCCGCGGTCACCAGCGCGAAGCGCTTAGCCCCGTCGGACAAGACGAGCGCCTTGGCGAAGATGCGGTCGTGCACGCCCTCCGCGGGCTCGCTCATCCGCGCCCCGTAGCCGCCGAGCGCGGCCTTCATGTCCATCGGCGGCGTCAGGTCGACGCGGGCGACGCCGGCCTTGAGCTCCGCCGCGTCGGCGGATCGAACCACACCTGAGATCATCAGCACGAAGACCATCCCGCCGGCCCCTGGTCGGATCACGGCATATTCCTCCTCATGGCGACTCGCCGTTCTGCAGCTCCCCTATAGCTTATAAAAGCGCTTGGCGTTGGTATACGTCCATCGCTCGAGGGTCTCGGGCTTGAGCGGCAGGGCGCGGACCTCCTCGATCGCCTGATCCAGCGTCACGCCGACAAGGGGCCACAGGCTGCCGAAGAGCACCTTGTCCGCAATGGTCGTGTTCCCGTGGCAGAGCAGAGGCTCCCAGCCGCCGCCCGGCGCGGCGAGGTACTTGTACCGGAACGCCGAAGGCTCGATGTACACATTGGGATGCCGCCACGCGACCGCCACCGCCTCGGCCACCCAAGGCCAACCGCCGTGGCCCATCACGATTCGCAGGTCAGGGAAGTCGCACGCAATGCGATCGACGTGCCGGGGATGGCAAAACTCCGACGGATGACGCTCCGACCAGGTGTTCACCGTGTGGATCCAGACCGGGAGATCGAGGTCCACGCACGTCTCGAAGAGAGGCCGGTTCGCACGGTCGTCGGCGGGCCGGTCGTCGAGGATCGGCAGCAGGCAGACGCCCGATAGACCGATGCGCTCGTGATCGCGCGCGACGACGGCGGGGCGATCCGCGATCGTCGGCTCGTAGCTCGGCAGGGGCAGGAACCGTCCCGGGAATCGGCGGCAGTGCTCGGCCAGGTTGTCGAGCGGGTTCGGAGCCGCGTCCGGCTCGACGTGGACCCACACGCCGACGGCCTGCACGTCCAGCACGTCGAGCATCTGCACGTAGGCATCGACGGGCGGGAGCATGACGGCCAGGGCGTCGAGCCACTCGTCCAGGATCTTGCCGCGCGGCTCGCGTTCGAAGCGTTCGAGAAGTGCCGAAAGGTCTTGGCCCGAGGCACCGGCGAACTGCCGGCCGAACATCCGCACATAGCCTCGAAATCGGCAGAAGCCCGAGAGCCAGCTCCGCAGCGTGGGACGATCCGGGACCGCGCCGAACGTGTCGATGATCACGACGGCCTCCTTCGATGCCTGGCCGACGTCACGAGGGCATGTCGGGCAGCGATGCTATCGATCCCATCCGCCGGAGGACCGGAGCTGCTCGATCTCCTTCATCGCGCATTCTTTGAGCTTGACGTAGTCCGTCTTGGCGACGCGATTCAGCGGCAGCGAGCCGGGCTCGAGAATCACGTAATGGCTCGGACGCATGTAGCTCGCGATGCCCTTGGCGTGGTGATCGAGGTCCTCGATCCGCACCTCCGCGCCGGGCTTGGGCTCGACGAACAGCACCACGCCCTCGGAGAAGACCTCGTGCGGAGCGCTGACCGCCCCGCAGCAGGCCACCCGGTCGGCGAGCTGGGCGAAGTGATCCTCCACCTGGGCCGGATGCACCTGATAGCCCTTGGGCTTCATCACCAGCTTCGACCGTCCGGAGAAGTGCAGCCCCTTCTCGCCCTTGTAGCCGAGGTCGCCCGTGTAGCAGATCCCTTCCTTGGAGACCGTCCGACGGTAGGCCTCTTCGTTGTTCACGTAGCCGATGAAGACCTGCGGGCCGGAGAAGCAGATCTCGCCGACATCGCCGTCGGGCACTTCCTCTCCCGCCGTGCCGTCGGCGTTCATCGGCTTGCGGATCGACAGCGGCGTCACGGGCATGTCGTAGCCGACGCTGCCCTCCATCTCCTGCACGCTCACGTCGAGCGGCGTGTACGTGACGAAGCCCGCCATCTCGGTCAGGCCCAAGCCGGTCGCCGACTTCGGCGCCATCTCCGCCAGCTTCTCCAGGAACTGACGCGTGACCTGCTGGCCGCCGTAGATGGCAAGCTCCAAGGAGGACAGGTCGAATTCGTCGTAATTCGGCAGCCGCCACTGCATGCTGAACATGGCCGGAATCTGCCCGAAGTACTTCACCTTATGGTCCTGGATGGCCTTGAGGGATTTCTCCGCGTCGAAGATGTGCAGCACGACGGCCGTCCCGCCGGCGAAGAGCGTCGTCATGAGCTGCTCGGTCTGGCAGCCTACGTGCGACGGCGGCAGGTTCACCAGCATGCGTCCGCCGTCGAGCATCCCGAATCCGCCGGCCAGGCACATATTCTGGCAGGCGATGTTCCGATGGCTCAGCAGTGCGGGCTTGGGCAGACCGGTCGAGCCCGTCGTGTAGATCACCTGCGCGCCGTCGGTCGGGTCGATGCTTTGTGTGAGACCCGGAAACCGCTTCCAGTCCGGCGTCTCGGTCGGATCGCCCTTGGCCGCGAGCAGCTCCTGATACATCGCCAGCCCGGAGATCGCGTTATCGATGGTCTCCTCCGGCGGCGAAAGCTGGATGAAGTGCTCGATGAACGGGCACGCGCCCTGCACGTGCCGACCCAACTCGGCGAAGTCGATGAAGGGCGTCTTGCCGAGGAAGACGTACCCCTTGGCGTTGATGAGTCGGAGCGATCGAACGACCTCGGCCGCCTTCAGCCGGACGTCCAGCGGGGCGTGAATCACGCCGATCTTGAAGCACGCGTACTGGATGAACACGTGCTCGGCCAGCAGAGGCAAGGAGGTCGCCAGAAAGTCGCCCTTGTCGAAACCCAACTCGACGAGCTTGAGCGCCAGCGCCGTCGTGATCTGATCGAACTGGGCGTAGGTGTACTCCCGGCCGGTGTCGACCTCGATGAGGGCGACGGCGTCGGGCCTTTCCTTCGCCCATTTGCCGACCACCCCGTGCAGGAGGTGTCGGTCGGCGAAGTCTTCCTCGAAGTGTTCCAGCGTGTATTGCGGAACGCCGTTGGCTCGTCGGACTTCCTTCACGGAAAGGCTCTCCTCTATGGTGCCTGGGCCATGGCTGAGACCGGACGAATCCCTCTTCCGTGAGCCAAGTCTCCTATCGCACTGTCCATCCCGCGATCCCAGCGATCCTGTCGTCTTGTGGATTTGCCATGACACAACGCTTGGCCGCGCGGTCGTTCGAAAGACCCGTGCGGCCCCGAGACGAAGACGGCCCAGCCACGGCCGGCGGGCGGCCGTTAATCACTAGTATTTACTAACATAGCAGAGTCAGTACGGATATTTCAACCGGACTCGCAGGGCTTCCCCCGAAATCCTACGGAAGCGGTCATACGTCTGCGGCCCCGTTCCTCATGGGGCCTTGCTTGACGTACGGGTGATCTGCCGACGGTCGGCAAGAAAAGGGCGGTCGATTCGTACGGAATCGACCGCCCAGGTTCTCGGTTCGCGTCGAGTATGACCTAGGCGAAGCGGCGGACCAGCACACCGATGCCCAGCCCCAACAGCGTCAGACCGATCATCGGCATCAAGGCGGCGCTGCCGCACTTGAACTTCGCCGCAACCTCCCAGTCACGATCCATCGTCAGATACAGCACGGTGTTCGTGTCGGTGAAGTTGTTGTTCGCGTCGCCCGGATCCGTAACCTCCCACTTGTTGAAGCCCTTGCCCGTCGGCTCGGGATTGGCCACGAGCATGACTTCCTGGCCCTCTCCGTACCGCAGGAGGCGGGCATCGGGGTTCGTGTTCGGATCGTTCGGGTCATACGTGTTCGGGTCGAACGGGTCGTCCGGGTGTGGGTTCTCCGGATCGACCGTCACCGTCCCGTTCTCCGGGTGAACGATGGTCATGTCCAGCGTGTAGAACTGATTGTCGAACTCGCCGAACCGCATCTCCACGTTGTCGAAGGCCGCC
>CAZKCX010000122.1:0-3832 GCA_964550865.1 uncultured Planctomycetales bacterium | reverse complement strand
GCCGATGATGCCCGCGGGGTTCTCCTCCGCCGACATCTGGAAGTTGACGGCGCTCGGGCCCTCGTAGACGTAGAACGGCTCGGTGTAGTTCGGGTCGGGTACATTGGGATCGAGACTGGATTCCCAGATGTAGACATCCTTTGACCTCGCACGCGGGTGGTTCGGATAGTTGGGGAAGTCCGTGCCGATCATGTACTCGCCGTTCCAGTCGTACTTGTCGCCGTTCCAGCAAACGCCCCAGACGGCCTTCCCGTTCGGGTCGCCGACCCCGTAGTTCGGGTCGTAGGCCTCCCACTGGAAGAGCATCCAGAACCCATTGTGCTCATCCATGTACCCCGGTGTGGCCCACATGTTGTTCGGGTCGTGCCAGTTGGGGTCATTGGGATCATAGTCATTCGTATCAACCCAATCGGGGCGAACGGGCTCTCCGTTCGGGAGTCGGATCGACAACGTAGAGCCCGATTGGAACTCGATGCAGAACCAGGCGCCGGCCCAAGGGCGATCGTCGTAGAACTCGTAGTTCAGCCACGCCGTCTTCTGCTCTAGGATACTCGTGTGCATCAGGAATCGGGCGTACCCCGCGTCGTCATTGGGGTCGACCTCCCACTCGGGGTTCGCGATCTTGGCCAACATGTAATGGGAAACGTCGTCCGTGAAGTAGGTGGTACTCGTGTTGGGATCCGAGCCCCCGTCATTCACCAAGGCCCCCATAAAGCCGAACCCGCTGAAGAAATCGGGTTCCGCCGCGATGCGGAGCCACTCGCTCCCGTCCGGACCGGTCTGGATCAACGCCCACCAATTGCTCCCATACAACGGGAGCATGGTCCACTGCGGGTTGTTCGGGTCCCAATCGTTCGGGTCGTAGTCCGGATTCGGATACGGATCCCAGGGGAATTGGGGCGTGGCCAGGTTCCCGTCGAACACGTGGTTCGCGTCATACCAGAAATAGCCGTCCTCAAAATCGTCCGTCCACGCCATCGCCGGGGTCGTCGCTCCGACGATCAGCGCAGCCGCCAGCACCAACAATGCTCCACTTCTCATGATTTAGCTCCTCCTCCAATAGACGTGCACCGGGTTGAATTGTAGCCTCCACATCCTCAGCGCCTCGCTGAGGTCGATCCCCTTGGCTGGCTCGTGTCTGCTTGCCACACTTTCCCCTGTCGGCGAGATAGAGACAAGGTCTCACCGGCATCGGACAAAACCCCACGTGCCCTTGGATTGCTCGCAGCGAGCTGTTAAAGATGTGCCTCCACCCATCTATTATTGCGGGCTTTCGTTCGCTTAGCAAGCAGAAAAGTGTCTGTCCTCAGTTCTGCAGGGATGCCGAACCAGGCGGGGCCGACGTGCTCAAGTGGAGTTAGGACCAGCATAGGAATATGCTACTTCCATAATACTTATGGGCTTATATAAAGCAAAATAGGCTTGGCGGCCCGTGACGTAGCACGGGCATCTTGCCCATGGGTTCCCGAGGTGCGATCCACAGCAAGTGAACTCACGGGCGAGACGCCCGTGCTACGGGAACGCCCGTCCGACCAGAATGTCACGCACCCCATGAGCCCGGGCGACCGCTCCCGGGGTAGAAGCGTCCTTGAGCCTCTGCTACGATGAGGGATCAATTGACCTTGGCGAGGGATCGACTTCGTCCGAAGGACCATTGCCGTCATGGAAGAAGAACAACACTCCGAAGAGTACTTTCGCTTCTGTCCCGGCGAGGAGCACATCAAGATCTCCGACGCCGTCTGTCGGGGCCGGCGTCGCGTCAGCTTCCACAAGTGCAAGAACTGTCCGTTCAACGAGGATCTGAAGGAGAAGCCGCCCGCCCCGATCCCCGAGAACGTCCGACAGTTGATCGAGGATGAGGGCCGCAGCGTCGAAGAGGTCTTCAAGGCATACGACGTTCGCGGCGTCTACCCCGACCCACTCGGGGAGGAGTTGGCGTGGCGGATCGGACACGGCGCGGCCCAGTTCCTCCGCAGTGTGCTCAGCGGATACGACCGGAGCGATCCGGACACGAATCGTGTGCTGGTCGGACGCGACATGCGAAAGAGCAGCCCCGCGCTGCATGCCGCCCTCATCGAAGGCGCGCGGTGCAGCGGGACGGAGGTCGTCGATATCGGCGTCGTCGATACACCGCAGCTCTACTTCGCCATCAACTACCTCAAGACGTGCGGGGGAATTCAGGTGACGGCCAGCCACAATCCCGCGCATTACAACGGGTTCAAGATCAACGGGCAGGGCGGCCGGCCCATCGGCATGGACACGGGCCTGAAGGAGATCAAGCAGATCGCCCAGCATATGGCCAAGCATGAGACGGGCACGTATGCATCCATGAGCGAGCTGGACATGACCGAGCAGTACCGGAAGTTCGTCTTGGGATTCCTCGCCCACCCGAAACGGCTGAAGATCGCCGTGGACGCCAGCAACGGAATGGCGGGCAAGTGGTTGCCCCTTGTCTTCGACGGCGTGGACGGGCTCGATTTCGTCACGCTGAACATGCGCCACGACGGCACGTTCGAGCACGACCCGAATCCGCTCGTCGAGAAGAACCTCGAGCAGACCCGACAGGCCGTCCGGGATCACGGGGCGGATTGCGGCGTCTGTTTCGATGGGGACGCCGACCGATGCGTCTTCGTGGACGAGCGCGCCGACATCGTCCGGAGCGACCTGATGACCGCCCTGCTCGCCCGGCGATTCCTGAAGGACCATCCCGGCGGTGTCGTGGTCTACGATCTTCGCAGCAGTCGCGTGGTGAACGAGGAGATCGCCCGATACGGCGGACAGCCCCGACGCGAGCGCGTGGGGCACGGGCACATCAAGAAGGCCCTGAGCGAGAACGACGGCTGCTTCGGCGGCGAGCTGAGCGGGCACTTCTACTTCCGGGACAACTGGTACTGCGACTCGGGCATGTTGACGCTTGTCCATGTGATCAACATGCTCACGGAACACGATCGTCCCCTGAGCGCTCTGATCGATCCGCTTCGCCGTTATGCGCTCAGCGGGGAGATGAATTTCGAGAACAAGCAGAAGGATGATACGATCGAAGCCCTCGCCCGCGAATACGACGACGGCGAGATCGATTACCTCGACGGCTTGACCGTCCAATACGAAGACTGGTGGTTTAACGTCCGTAAGAGCAACACCGAACCCCTGCTTCGACTGAACCTCGAGGCCAACACGCAAGAGCTGCTCGATCAGAAGCTCGGCGAGTTGACGCCGCGACTCGGCGAGCCCGTCTAACCCTTCGCCGGACTCGGATGCTGCGACCCCCCAGGCCCCGCCACGAAACGTGGCGACCGGGGCCCAAGGGCAGGAGCACGGTCGGACGAAGGCCGCGAGAGGCCGAACCCGGCGCGGTGGCGACCTGCCGTGCAGTCCCAGGAGGTATCCCCGATGCCCGATGCCTTTCACCGTCGACTCGACTGCGGAGCGGACTTCGCGGCCGAGGCCGTCCCGGACCGCCCGACGGTGAGCATGTGCCTACGGTTTCGCAGCGGGACCGCCTACGAGCCCGAAGAGGCGCTGGGCGTGGCCCGGTTGGTCCAGCGAACCGTGAACAAGGGCACGACCCGCCGCGACGGTCGGGCGCTGAACGACGCCTTCGACGCCCTGGGCATCCAGCATGGCTCGGGCACGGGGCGGGAGACGATCACGTTCCGGTGCACCTGTCTGCCCGAGTTCGTCGACCAGGCGATCGATCTGCACGCCGAGATGCTGACGACACCGACATTCCCCGGCTCGGCCTGCGAGGTCGCCGTCGAGCTGGCCCTGCAGGAGCTTTCCGCCCTGGAGGACGAGCCGATCGACCTGGCCCGCAAGCTGATCGCCGCGCAGG
>CAZKCX010000121.1:0-12535 GCA_964550865.1 uncultured Planctomycetales bacterium | reverse complement strand
AGCGGTCAATCCGCGCGATCCCCATGTGTCGAGGTGTCAAAGAGTATCCGCGCCCCGAGTTGCTCCTCACCCCCAAAAGAGAATTGACAACGAGCCGTTTGTTCTCCTGTAGATCGCAGCGAACACGGGGTTAAGATCGACCGAAATGGGCTCATAACCCAAAGGTCGCGGGTTCAAATCCCGTCCCGTTACCGTGGACTCACAACGAGTCACCCGTTCAAAGAGGACCCCGGCTTCTCCGACCGCGACCCCAGTACCGCGTTTCAGAAGTATGGCGACGATATGCCCGAGCCGCTTGTGGCGAGCCGAGTCGAGCCGTCGGATTCATCCGGCGCGGCCGCGCGGCATGAATGCCGCGGCTCGAGCAGCAACCGTGGCATACATGAATACTGCCATAGTCCCACCACTTGTGAAACACAGGACTAGTCCGCCGGATCCGCGGAGGAGGAATCTTCCGCCGCGTGCTTGAGGTGGTACTCGATGTACAGCTTGAGCATGAGCTTGACTTCGTCCATGGCGGCATCTGCTCTTTCCGGGTACCACCACAGCGCGTTGTCCATCACCGCGGTCGTTGTCTGAAGAATCACGAGCGACTTGGTCTGAAGCTCGCGAAGAGAACCCTTCATCCCCAATTCGGCCAGCAGCGCGCCGACGAACTCACTCTGGCGCAAATCGCGTTCATAGTCGATCTGACGCAATGTGGCGTAGCTCTGCATGGCCCGGGACACGGCCACAGCACCTTTGACGGTCCGGTTGAATTCAAGTGCCGCGTCGACCAGCTTGTCCACCGTATCGCGCCAATCGGTTTCTGCGCGTCGACGGTAGATCGCGTCAAGCTGTTCCTGTTGTTGCTCGGCGAACTGCCGGGCCAAGGCGTGAAGGAGTGCCAGCTTGTTCGGAAAGTAGTGATAGAGCGTGGCAATGCTGACGCCGCTTCGCTCTGCCACCCGATCCGTCGTCAGCCTTTCGTGCCCCTCGTCGTCCAGCAACTCCGCTGTCGCGTCCAGGATCTTCTGCATCGTCTGCTTGGCGCGTTCCTGCAGCGGACTGCGCCGAGGTTGGAGTTCAACGGGAGGTGTTCCTTCCGCGTTACGCTTGCCCACAGATTGTAAATCCTTTCAGTCGGAGGCTTTGAAAGAAGACTCTCCAGGCCGGTGAATCCGCACACGGTGGTGGATGCCCCCGCTTGACCCCACTCGTGCCACACCAGCAGTTGCCATACTACCACATGTCCGGGACCGAGCCCTAGCAGAAATTCTAGTGTTTCCTTGACTTCTCTCAGAGGTGGTGCTTTACTGGTATGTAGTCGGGGAAAGCCTAAACTATGGTTGTTGGGTATCAGGAATAACCGATTGCAGCATGCCTCGGCCCAGCATGGAAAGTAGAGCACGAGAACATAGATCCTTGTGAGCGGGTAGTGTAACGCCACGGTTTTCGCACGTCGAAACGAAATACTTCATTTGCCCCTGCTAGGGGGCTAGGGGAAGGAGAACGAACATGGCTCTGAAGAGTACAGCCACATGGTGCGTGGTGCTTGGAGTTTTTCTTGCAGGCGGTCAGCTTGCCCAAGGCGCGTTCTACGATGACTTCGCCGACGGCCACTACTGGCAGGACCCGAACGACGAACCGTACGATGACGACATCGGCAGCTTCCCGCTCTACAACTACCCCGCCTTCGATCCCAGCAAGTGGGACATCGACAACACGCATTGGCAGATCCGCGGGGTCATCGGCACGAACTTCTACGCGGATGCAAGCGACGGATGGCTACGGCTGTATGGAGAGGTGGGCATGGTCGGGCCCTGGGCCTTCATCGGAGGTAGCGTGAATGACGGAGATCCCGATCCGAACACCAGCATCTCGCTCTTCGACGATTCCGCGCCGCACTACCTCCTGGCCAAGATGAAGAGCTACTACACCGACAAAGGCGAACTCATGGTCCTGTTTCACGGCGACTTCGACTACTGGACCGCCTACGGTGTGAGCCGCCAGCAAAGCAACGGATATTTCGACATCTACTACGTCGAGGGCATCGATTGGGACGGGGCTTCAGGCGGCTTTGACCAAGACGTGGATGAAATCAACGGCTACTGGCTCGCATTGCAGCTCGAGGGCGACGGGGATCCGAACAACAGCATCCTCCGTGGCGCGATCTGGGACGGCGAGAAGTTCGACTGGGACGGGACCTGGGGCAATAGCGCCAACATCCTTCAGGAATGGAACGACCACCCATACCTCCCGAGCGGGGTATGCGGCATCGCATGTCTGGCCGCACCCGAGAACGGGGGTGCGCTCCAGACCGACTGCAAGTTCGATCAGGTCGAGGCCCGTTGGGGAATCTTCAGCAACGTGGGGCGAAGTCTCACGCTGACCGTCTCCAACCCCGAGAACGGTACCGTCATGATCGACCCGGACCTCCTGGTGGATCCGAACAACTTGACGACCGACCCCAATGTCCCGACGGATCCGAACGAGCCTCGGATCTACACCGACGGGACCGAGGTCGTGCTGGTCGCCAACCCGGACCCGAACGGGAAGGGCTTCAACAAATGGGAGGTCACCGACCCCCTCGACGCGAACAACAACTTCACGGACACGAACCTGGTTCTGACGCTGACCATGGATCGGGATTGGGAGGTCGCGGCCAAGTTCAAGTGCGGTAGCGCGGCCCTCATGCCCATGATCGGGCTGACGTTGTTGGCCCTGGGTATCGGAGCAGTCATCCGCCGGTTGCTGTAGCCCGAATGCACATCCTGAGCGAATGCAGTGGCGGTGAAGCCTTGATGAGCTCACCGCCGCTTTTTTGCGCTGATCCGGTCTACGGCTGAAAACGCTACAGGCGGAGCGTTCGGTTGCGGGTCTCTTCCAGGAACTCCTGGCTGCGTGTCTCGCCGACGGCCATCACATAGACGGCCCGCTCGTTGCCGACCATCACGCACTTGTACTCGCAGATGCCGCAGCCGATGCAGCGGCTCAGGTCGACCTTGGGCACGCCGAGCTCGGTCATCAGGATCGCCGGCTGTCCGATCTCGGGCGCCTTGGCGAATTTGCCCTCGACGGTCACGGTATCCTTCGAGTTGCCCGTGATGAGGTGCGTCTCGAACGCTCCGTCGGGTCGGCGGATGCGGATGTGATACGTCTGCTCCGTCCGCGGGGCCAGCGCGGCCGGCTCCAGCTCGGTCGGCGTGGGCGCGCCGGATTCCCGCTCGGGCCACTCGAGGAGCGTCACGGTGTTGTCCGTCGCCGAGGCGATCTGCTTCTTGCCGTCCCTCAGCACCTGCATCCGGCGCTCGGTGTAGATCGCCTTGGGGCTGACGGGACAATTCTCCTCGCAGACCAGGCAGGGCATGTTCTTGGCCCAGGGCAGGCAGCGGCCGACGTCGAAGTGCGCCGACCCCAGCCGGACCGGGCCCTGCTCGGCATACTCGCCCATCCCACGCTTCTCTTCGATGCTCAACCGTTGAATTGCGCCGGTCGGACAGACCTGGCCGCAGGCGGTGCAGTTCGGCTCACAGTAGCCGATGCGGTAGTTCATCACGGGCGTCCAGAGCCCTTCGACGCCGGATTCCGTCCAATCCGGCTGGATCACGTTGGTCGGGCAGACCCGCATGCACTGCCCGCATTTGACGCATCGCTTGAGGAACTCCTGTTCCTCGACGGCCCCGGGCGGACGAATCGCGCTCGCGCGGAAGTCCTTGGTCGTTCGCCCCCCGAGGCGCATCCACGCATAGGCCCCTGCGCCCGCCACCGCGGCGGCCAGCGCCCCCCGACGCGAGAGGTCCGGGTTGACGACCTGATGCTCGCGCGGAGGCAGGAAGCGGAAGGAGATCGCCTCGTGCGGGCAATCTTCGAGGCAGTTGAAGCACACCATGCACTCGCTCACGCGGAGCTCGCCGTCCGGATCGCACGCGCCTTCGCAGTGGGCGCGGCACAGTCCGCAATCCACGCACTTCTCGCGATCGCGGTCGATCCGCCAGAGGCTGAAGCGACTCAGCACACCGAGCAGCGCGCCCAAGGGACAAAGCGTCCGGCAGAAGAAGCGAAACACGAACGGGGTCAGCACGAGCAGGCCGAAGAAGATCAGCCCGATGACCCAGCCGATCTGATGCAAGCGCGGATCGCCGAAGAGACGGACGCCCGGGTCGGTCTTGTTCAGGGCCGGCAACACCGCAATCGTGGTCGAGCGATGCAGCAGGGCGATCGGATCGAGCAGGCCGATCTGGAGCGTGCCGTCGGTCGGGTATCCCCATTGCACGACGCCGAGGACGACGGCGATCGCGATCAGCGCCACCGACAAGCCGACGGCGATGCGATCGGCCCGCGCGTCATCGCCGGCGGCACTGATCTGTCCGATGCGGATCGCCACCAGGACGATGACACCCGCCGCAACGAGCGTCAGGATCGAGAGCGAGCCCGCCAACGCCACGCCCATCGCCACCAAGATCCAGTATTTCCACCGGAACATCGGACGGTAGCGATTGGCCTCCATCCGTGCCTTGGCCTTGCGATGATCGAAGAGCCATCCGGTGAAGTGGTTGAGCGCGCCGAACGGACACACCCAACCGCAGAACACGCGGCCCAGCAGCAGTGTGGGGATGAGGATGACGAGCGACCACATCAGGCCGCGGTAGATCGTCCGGGTCGTGACCGCCGTGGAGAGGGCGATGAGCGGATCGATCTCGAGCAACTTGCTCAGGTGGTTGCGCAAGAGGGGAAGGTGGTCGACGGTGCCCAGCGTGCAGTAGGCGATGAGGACGCCGAAGAGCACCAAGAAGAACGTCTGGCTGATGATCCGTATGGTGGTAATCCGCATGGGACTTGCTCAACTTCGCCGTGCGCGGTCTCAGGCTCGGGCGCCTCCGCCCGTCCTCGGTTGGGGTCTACGAAACGGCATCCAAAACGCCGAACGAAGCGTACAGCATCGTGGATTCGTCGCACGGGGTCAATCGCGGTAGGGTGGGTTCGGCGATAGCAAACGGGGCGCGGACGCTCGAAGCGCCCACGCCCCTGATGCGATTGGGGTGCCGCCGGATGCGAACCGGTTTCGGATCGTGCCGGCCAGGAGGGCGTATCGATCGAATCAATTCCTCCGGCGAAGTGCGACCCCGACCGACAGGGCCAACAACCCGAGCACCATCGGCATCATCGTCGAGCTACCACCGCAGCTGAACTTCGCCTCGACCTCCCGATCGGCGTTCATGGTGATCCAGATCGGGTTTGCGGTGTCCGTCGTGGCGTAGTTGGCGTCGCCCGGGTAGTTCGGGTCGAACAGTACCCACTTGTTGAACCCGTGGTTCGGCTCCGGCACGGCCGTAAGCTCGACCGTCGTTCCGGGCGGATACGCGATCCAATCCGGCACCACGTCCACGTGGCCACGGGTTTCGTCATTGACCCACACATCCAACACATAATAGCGCGGGGCGATGTTGTGGAAGACCGAGACGTCGCTCGAGCGGAACGGCGGCTCCTCCTGGTTGCCGCCATAGGGGATGCCGAAGTCCGGCAGCAACGGTTCGATCCAATCACTGCACTTGGTCGAGGTCGTGCGGTTCTGGAAGAGGTCCCAGCCGTACTCCTGCGACTTCATGATCGCATCGAAGCGGGGATCGGCCGCGTCCAGACCGGGTGACTCGACGCTGAACTCGAGCACCCGCGACACCTCTACGACGTTCGGGTCGTCCGGGTCGTACTCGATGTCGCCGAACTTCCACGTGGGGATGTAGTAGTCCCCCTGCGGCTCGCCTTGCGGTCCCTCTTGGGAGTAGCAGTACCAGGCGAGCATGTCCTCGTTTTCGGCGATGATCTTCGGGGTGCTGTCGAGGTACGGATCCACGAAGTTGTTCGGCAGCGTGTCGAGATCGGCTACGGCGAACTCGGTCGAAAGCAACGTATCGAAGAGCGTGCCGACGTATTGCTGACGCCACGTCAGGCTTTCGTTGTGGCGATTCGTGCCGCTCAACCACATCGGCGGCGTGATTGCCGGTACATCGTTGCGGATCGTCGCCCGGACCTTGAAGGCGATGATGTTCCCGCTCGAGGCGTCGAACTGGATGTCGACGACGCGGCCGTCGATGGCCAGGAAGCTCGACACCCCGCCGCCGGCCTGCTGGTCCGGGTTTCCGTCGGTCCAGACGTTGTCGTAGAACTCGTGCGAGCGGAATACCTCCAAGCCGTCGTTGACCCGAAACCACTGCCCCGAGGCGGACGTCGGATCGACGGTCGGCCCCGTCGGCGCGGCGGTCGGCTCTACGGGCGGTTTGGTGATCGGCAAGCTCGGGGCCGCTACGGCCCACGGCAGCCCCATCATCAAGACGGCCAGACAACATCCGCTTCCCACTGCCCACTGTCGTGTCTTCATGTTGTTCTCCCTTTCTACGGCTGAATCGAAGGTATGGACTCCCGCGTCCTTCGCACTTCGGCGTGCGGACGACGGAACAGACTCCAAGGACAACTTGTGGCTTCGAATCCCCTGGATCGTTCGCGGGCTCGAAGGCGCCGTCGCCTCCTAGAGAGGTCGACTTCGACCGCGATTCGCGGCGCCTCGACGAGTCCGTCGGAGTGATCGTGGGCGGGTGGCTCGACCCGCGCATATCGGAACTGCATCCGACGTGCCAACCGACTTGGGCGAGCGGGACCCGGCTCCGGCCACAAATCGCAAACCGTTAAACCGAAGTAGCATAGACGCCTGATCGTCGTAAAACGCTTCGCGCGGGACCGGCGCGCATGGGGACCCAGTACCCAGCGGTTGTCGAGGCGTTTCGGGTGATAGTCCCCAGTCGTCGGGTTCGATCCGCCAGAGAAGAGCAGGGGTGTTCTCCTAGCAGGAGCGTCTCGCTCGGGCCGAAGGAGCGAACCCACAAGATGGCCAGACCGCATTCTCAAGGCCGGGATGGCCGTGCCGCTATTCCCGCCTGAGCCCCCGTTGAAAACTTCGGCGCGTCCGACTATAGGAGCCCTACCGTGATCGAGGTGAACCTGCACAACCTGAGCAAGCGATTCGGCAGCGTGGTGGCCGTCGACGACGTCTCGCTCGAGATCCAAGCCGGGGAGCTGTTCTTCCTGTTGGGTCCGAGCGGTTGCGGCAAGACGACGCTGCTGCGGTGCATCGCGGGCTTCTGGCAGCCGGACGCAGGGCGCATCCGTTTCGGCGATCAGGACATCACGAACGTTCCGCCCCATCAGCGGAACACCGGCATGGTGTTCCAGAACTACGCGCTCTGGCCGCACCTGAGCGTCAGCGAAAACGTGGCCTTCGGGCTCCGTGTCCGCAAGCGCCCCCGCGAGGATCGCAATCGCCGCGTCGAGGAGGCGCTGGCGATGGTGCAGATGTCCGCCTACGCCGCCCGCAAGCCCAACGAGCTATCGGGCGGGCAGCAGCAGCGGATCGCGCTGGCGCGGGCGCTCGTGATCGAGCCGCAGTGTCTGCTCCTCGATGAGCCCCTCAGCAACCTGGACGCCAAGCTCCGCCTCGAGATGCGGAGCGAGATCCGGCGCATCTGTAAGCAGGTGGGTCTGACGGCGATCTACGTCACGCACGATCAGAAGGAGGCCCTCTCAATCGCCGATCGGATCGCGGTGCTCAGTGAGGGCCGCGTCGAGCAAGTCGGCACGCCCAAGGCGCTCTACGCCCAGCCGCGGAGCCGGTTCGTGGCCGATTTCCTGGGCGAGACGAACTTCGTCCAAGGTCAGATCGAGCGCGTCGAGGGCGGCACCGTGCGGGTCAAGACGGGGTTCGGCTCGGTCACCGCCACGGCCCCGGAAACCCCGCCCGCCGACGGCGCGCAGGTGGTCCTCTCGATCCGGCCGGAGAGCGTGCGATTCGAAGAAGGCGGGACGTCCGGCGTGAACCTGTTCGACGGCGAGATCGATCACACGGTCTATCTCGGCGAGGTCGCCCAATATCAGGTCCGGATCGCGGGCGGACCGACGTTCAAGGTCGTCGAGCTGAATCCCAAGGGCGAGCCGTCCGGAACGGTGACGTGCCACTGGGACCCTGCCGATGCCGTCGTGCTGACGGCATGATGTGAACCCCTGTCGACCGTCGACGTGTCGACGCAGCGCCGGGAACCGAGATGCTCTATCGCGGTTCGATCATCGTGGCCCTCGTGCTTGTGATTCTCGGCGTACCGTATGCGCTCCGCCCACCGCAGCGGATGCTGCCCTCGGACGCTCCGTTGCTGACGCTGCTCTCGCCGCACAACGAGGCGATCCGGTTCGAGTTCGAGCGGGCATTCAGCGATTGGCACAAGGAGCATTACGGCCAGCCCGTTCGCATGGATTGGCGAAGCATCGGCGGGACCAGCAAGATCGCCCAGTTTCTAGAGAGCGAATACGTCGCGGCCTTCCGCAACGTCTGGACGAACGAATTGCACCGCCCGTGGTCGGCGGACATCGAGTCGGGGTTCGCCAACCGCAAGCTCGATCCGGAGAACCCGCCGGAAGGCACGCCTCCGGAGGTCGTCGAGGCCCGCAAGGCGTTCCTCGCGTCCGACATCGGCATCGGCGTGGACATCTTCTTCGGGGGCGGGTGGTACGACCACAACAAACAGGCCGTCATCGGAAATACCGTGCCGTGCGGCATCGCCGCGGAGCACCCGGAACTGCTTCGCGAGGAGATCATGCCGCGGCTGGCCAGCGGCGAGATCCTGTACGACAAGAAGGACCGCTACTACGGCTGCTGCCTGACGTGCTTCGGCATCTGCTACAACCGGGACGCCTTGCGGCGGCTGGGCCTTCCGGGTCCGCCCGCGCAATGGCGGGATCTGGCCGACCCCCGCTACTTCGGTCAGATCGGCCTGGCGGACCCGACCAAGAGCGGGTCGTCGACGAAGGCCTTCGAGATGCTGATCCAGCAGCAGATCATGCAGGAGATCGCTCGGCGCGAGGCCCGGAAGCTGAGCTCTTTTCAGAGAACATTGACCAGTGCGCCGAAAGGCATTCCTCTGTGGGTGGCCCATCGCTTCAGCGGTGGGGAACACGAATTCGGGCGGAGATTCACATCCGCATCGCACAAGCAATGGACCCCCTCGGCTCAAGCCGTGGGCCACCCAGGCTTTGCTCACCGTTCAATCGTCCTTGCAGATGCACAAGGCGGGGGGCTCACCAAGGCCGAGATGGATGCGGCCGTCGCGGCCGGGTTCTGGCGCGGCATGGGGCTCATCCAGCTCATCTCGGCCAACTCGCGCTATTTCACGAACACGTCCAGCAAGGTGCCCATCGACGTCGTGCAGGGCGACGCCGCCGCGGGGATGTGCATCGACTTCTACGGCCGGTTCGAGGCCGGCATGGTCGCCCAACAAACGGGCCGCGAGCGGATGGGCTACGTCACGCCCGTCGGTGGGTCGAGCGTGAGCGCCGATCCGATCAGTCTTCTTCGCGGCGCGCCGCACAAAGAGCTCGCCAAACGGTTCATCTACTTCTGCCTGACGAAGGAGGGCCAGAAGCTCTGGTACTACCGTGTGGGCACGCCCGGCGGGCCCATCAAGTACGCCCTGCGACGCCTGCCCATCCGCAAGGACCTCTATACGCCGGAGCACAGGCAGTACGCATCCGACCCGAACGTCAAGCCGTACGAGCTGGCCGAGGCCTTCAACTACAACCATCGCTGGACGGCTCGACTGTTCGATTTCATTCGATTGTTCATCCGCACCATGGGCATCGACACGCACGAGGAGCTGACGGAGGCATGGCACGCGATCCTCGCCGCCGGCGGACCGGAGGCATGCCCCGAGGCGTTCGCCCGGATGCAGACCATGCCGCTGACCTATGCGGAGGCGTTCACGCTGACCCTGCGCGATAAGCTCGAGGCCGTCCAGCTCGCGCGGGAATGGGACGCGCACTTCCGGGCGAACTACCTGGCCGCGCGAGACCTCGCCCGCCGGAAGGGGGTGGCGGCGCGATGATGCGACGGCGCAACGCCATCGTGATCACCGCGCTGGTGGCCGCCTTCTTCGGCACGTTCTTCTTCTATCCCCTGTATGAGACGATCCGCGGGGCGTTCGTCTACGAGGGCAAGGCGACGATCCGCTTCCTCGTCGAGGTCTTCCGCAACCCGCTCTATCTCGAGGGACTCGTCAACGCGCTGGAGATCGCCGTGGCGACGACGATCCTCGTCGTGATCATGACCGTCCCGCTGGCCGTGCTCAGCGACAAGTATGACTTCCGCGGCAAGGCGCTCCTGAACGCGTTGCTGCTGGTGCCGATGATCCTGCCGCCGTTTGTCGGGGCGATCGGGCTTCGGCAGATCGTCGGGCAATACGGCGGCTTGAACGCGGCGCTGCAGTGGGTGGGGCTGTTGGCCGAGGGCCAGACGATCGACTGGATGGGCAACGCGCGGTTCTGGGGGGTGGTCCTGCTCGAGGCGCTGCACCTCTATCCGATCATGTACCTCAACGCGACGGCCGCCCTGGCGAACGTCGACCCGGCCATGCTGGAGGCCTCGGAGAACCTCGGCTGCGTGGGGTGGCGGAGGTTCCGACGCATCACCCTGCCGCTGATCATGCCCGGCCTGTTCGCCGGCGGGACGATCGTCTTCATCTGGAGCTTCACGGAGCTGGGCACGCCGCTTATGTTCGACTACATGCGGGTCACGCCCGTCCAGGTCTTCGAGGGAATCAACGAGATCAGCGACAGCCCGTTCCCGTTCGCGCTGACGGTCGTGATGCTCGGCGCCGCGGTGCTGCTTTACCTGATCGGCCGGGGGATCTTCGGCCGGAAGGCCTACGCGATGATGGCCAAGGCGACCGTGTCGCGGCCGGCGATCCGACTTCGCGGCGCCAAGGCCGCCCTCGTGACGCTGCCGTTCGTATTGCTCATCGGTCTGGCCGTCGTGCCGCACATCGGCGTGGTCCTGAACTCGCTGAGCGGCGGCTGGTATCAGAGCGTGCTGCCGCGGGATTTCACGCTGCATCACTACGAGGAGGCCCTCTCCCACGACCTGACGATCACGAGCGTCGGCAACAGCATTCAGTACGCCTCGCTGGCGATGCTGATCGACATCGTGCTGGGCGTGGCCATCGCGTACGTCGTGGTGCGGAGCGATCTGCCCGGACGCGGCGTGCTCGACGCGGCCGCCATGCTCCCGCTGGCCGTTCCGGGCCTGGTGTTGGCCTTCGGGTATCTCGCGATGACGCGCCAGGGCGAGTTCTTCCAGTTCTTGGACCCGCGCGAGGATCCGACCGTCTTGCTCGTGATCGCCTACGCGGTCCGGCGGCTGCCGTATGTGGTCCGGTCGATCGTCGCGGGGCTGCAGCAGACGTCGGTCTCCCTGGAGGAGGCGGCGCTCAATCTCGGCTCGCCGCCGCTGCGAACGGTCCGCAAGATCGTCCTGCCCCTGATCGCCGCCAATCTGCTGGCGGGCGGGCTGCTGGCGTTCAGCTTCGCGATGCTCGAGGTCAGCGACTCGCTCATGCTCGCCCAGCGGGGCATGCACTACCCGATCACCAAGGCGATCTTCGAGCTGTTCAACCTGCTCGGCGAGGGTCGCTACATCGCCAGCGCCCTCGGCGTGTGGGCCATGGCCTTGCTTACCGTCACGCTTGTCTCGACGTCACTCCTGCTCGGCAAGCGCCTCGGCGCGCTGTTTCGGGTCTGAGGATTCCCGCCCCTCGCGCGATCGCCTGCCTATGCCGCTTGGCGTTGCGACGGATCCTTTGGGCGATCGCGCCGGATCATGCTACAATCTCGCCTTCGGATAGCGTCCGCCGTGCGGGGGATGCCCCCGGCAGCCGGCCAAGCGGCGGACGACGCGATCGGACGATCAGAGCCACATCCGCGAGAGCAGTCATGACGCTACACGTTTTCAATACCCTCGGACGCCGGAAGCAGGAGTTTCAGCCCATCAACCCCCCGAAAGTGGGCATGTACGTCTGCGGACCGACGGTCTACGGACATGCGCACCTCGGCCACGCCAAGAGCTATGTCAGCTTCGATGTCATCGTGCGCTACCTGCGGTACCTCGGCTATGACGTGACGTACGTGCAGAACATCACCGACGTCGGGCACCTGACCGACGACACCGAGGGGATGGCCGACGAGGGCGAGGACAAGATCATCCGCGAGGCCCGCCAGCGCGGCCTGCATCCGATGGCCGTCGTCGAGGCGTTCAAGCAGTCGTACCTCGAGGATATGGACGCGCTCAACGTCCAACGGCCGGACATCATGCCGCACGCGGCCGCCCACATCCCCGAGCAGATCGAGATGATCGAAAAGCTCATCGCGACCGGCCACGCCTACGCGGTCGGCAACAAGGTCTTCTACGACATCAGCAGCTTCAGCGAGTACGGCAAGCTCAGCAATCGGCGGGTGGAGGAGATGACCGGCGGCAGCCGCGTCGAGGTCGACCCCGACAAGCGGCACGAGGGCGACTTCTATCTGTGGCGGCCGGCCGCGCCGGAGCACATCCTGCAATGGTCGAGCCCCTGGGGGCGCGGGTATCCGGGCTGGCATCTCGAGTGCTCGGTGATGAGCGGCAAGTACCTCGGCAAGACGATCGACATCCACGGCGGCGGGCTGGAGAACCAGTTTCCGCATCACG
>CAZKCX010000120.1:0-12549 GCA_964550865.1 uncultured Planctomycetales bacterium | reverse complement strand
CACACACGGCGTCTTCCGGCGACAGATCCTCTTGCTCGCAGAACTTGCGCAGCTCCGCGTCGAGATCGTCCGGGATGTCGATGGTCAGGCGGTTCATGAAGACCAGTATACCCATGGAAACTCACCTGGCCAAGACTGAGTCCATGCCATGTACGACGTCTTGGTCTTCCGTTGAGCCGCTCCAGTCCTACGTCAGGTCCTGACCCCAGACTGGGACATCTTAAGCCATGACAGCCGGGCCATCCACGCGAATCGCGATGCCGCAGGCATGGCTTTCCTCCATGCGCGTCGCAGAAGGAGCAGAGCCAAGACCGGCAACCCATTCGAAGGCCGGCTCCAGCGGCCCGGCTTCAGCGGCCGGCCCTCGGCCGGCGGCCAGTGACGCCGACCGAGCGGTTTGGCGTCGACGTGATCTGCCAGAACGCTTCTTCGCGCGCCCGGAGGCTGGGAATCGCCGATGCTCGGCCCCAAGGAGCGGGGCTACTCCCCCTCCGGCTCCGGACCCATCAGCGCGATCGGCATGCCGCTGCGGAGGCTCTCGACCGCTCGGATGCTCGCCAGGCTGGTCGCGACGGAGGACTCGATCGGGATCGGATTCTCGCCGCCGGTCTTGATCGCATCGATCAGGGCGCGAAGCTCGTTCGCCTGGCCCTTGTCCTGCGTCATCTTGATGGTCTCTTGCGAGCCGCCGCGGACGGCCAGCCCGGTGCGGAAGTCGTCGATCACGAACACCTTGCCGTTGCCGAGGATCTCGACGCGTTCCTTGCTGAACGACTTGTCGCCGCCCGCGAGATAGCCCACGCTCACGAGCGATCCGTTATCGAGCCGGACGGTGGTGAAGCTATGGTCCTCGGCTCGCTCGTCGCCGGTGGTACGCACGCACTGGGCATAGATCGTCTCCGGCATCCCGCCGGCGAGGAAGCAGCCAAGATCGATGAAGTGGCAGGCCTCGCCGATGATCCGCCCCCCGCCCTGCTCGGGGTCGTACGACCAGTGGTCCTTCGGCATCGGCCCCGCGTTGCAGCGGTAGCTGATCGTCAGGGGTCCGTGCGGCGCGCCGAAGTGCTCCATCGCGCGGCGGGTCAATGGCGCGAAGCGTCGATTGAACCCCACCATCATGATGCGGCCGGACTCCCGCTGGGCCTCCAGGACGTCCGCGAGCCCCTCCTCCGTGATGGAGAGCGGCTTTTCGACGAAGACGTGCTTGCCCGCTCTCAGGGCGGCGGTCGTCACCACCGGATGCAGATCGTGCCGCGTGGCCACCACGACGAGTTGGATCTTGTCGTCGTGGAGAAGCTCTTCGTATTCCGTGGTGCAGTAATCGAAGCCGAACTTCTTGCCGGTATGCTCGGACGACGGGCCCGTCGCCGTCCCTACGCCGATCAGGTTGACGTCGTCCATCTTCTGGAAGCTCGGCAGCAGCATGCTCTGGGCATACTGCCCGGCCCCTACCATTCCGATCCCCACCCGATCGACGGCCTTGCCGCCGGCGGCGGGTGCCCCGGTCAGATCGATCCGGTGCGCGGCGCCGGGTTCCTCTGGGTATGTCAGCACAACGCCCATGCCGCGCTCCTCGGGCGGGACGTCGCCGCCGAGTGCGGCGTAGGCCTTCTCCGCATCGGAGATGTCGAACCGGTGCGTGATGAGCTTCTCGACGTTCAGCTTCCCTTGTGCCATGAGGTCAAGCACCGATTCCATATTGCGCTGTTCCGTCCAGGGCACGTAGGCCGGCGGATAGTCGATGCCCTTCTCCTCGTACCGGCTGTCGTAGCGCCCGGGCCCGTAAGACATGGACATGCGGAACTCGAGCTCGCGCTCGTAGAACGGCTTACGGGTGATGCTCATACCGAAGTCACCCACGCCGACGATCCGTCCCCGGAAGCGTGAGATCTCGACGGCTTGTTCGAGCGGCTCATTGCTCGGCGTGGCGGCCGTGATGAAGACGGCGTCCGCGCCCCGGCCGCCCGTAAAGGCAGCGCACCGGGTGGCGAGCTCCTTCCCGGAGCACGCCTCGTCGATGCCGAGATTCCGCGCGAGGTCCTGCCGACTCGGATCGAGGTCGGATCCCAACACGCGGCAACCGTTGGCGCGGACGATCTGGTGGAGCATCTGGCCGATGAGGCCCAATCCGATGACGGCCACGCGCTCGCCCAGCTCCAACCGGCCAACGCGAACCGCCTGCATCGCCACGGAGGCGACGCAGGCCTGGCAGGCCTGCTCGTAGGAGACGCCCTCGGGAATCCGGACCAGGAGATTGCGTGGGATGTAGGCGACTCCGGCATGCGAGGCATAGCTGCCGCCCCCGCAGGCGACCCGATCCCCCACGACGATGCCCTCGATCTCCTCGGAGACGGCGATCACTTCCCCGGCGCTGCTGTAGCCTTGGAGAAGCGGCTGGTCGAGTCGAGCGAAGGCGGTCGTCAGCGCGGAGCGCAATCCGTCCCGCTTGACCTTGTCGAGGAACTGCTTGACCAGATCCGGGCGCTGCCGCGCCTTGCCGAGGAGCGACTTCTTGGCAAGATCCATCATGCCCTTCTCGGTACCGGCGGAAATGAGCGAGCAGCGCGTCTTGACCAACGCGCCCGGGCCGCGCAACGCGGGCCGGGGGACCTCCGCCACCGTCATCTTGCCGCTACGCATGTTCTGCACAATCTGCTTCATGGGGTTTCCCTTCATCCTACGACGGGCGAATTCCATCGCCGCACGTACGTGCCGGCCTCACGATTCGCCGGTCCCTCGCGGCAGAGTACTGCATACCCTTCAAAGATCAAGCGAAGGTAGGACGTCGACGCACCGAGAGAGCGGCCGCTCAGCGGCGCCGGTCGGGCAAGGACTCCAGCAGCTCTGAAACGTGGTCGATGCGGAGGTCCGGTCGCGCCTCGGCCCTGTCCTCCGCGGGCCAATGGCCGTCGGGGTCGTGGACGAGGACGGTCTTCATGCCCAGGCGTTGCGGCGCGATCACGTCCGGCCCGGGCCCGTCGCCCACGAAGAGCATTCGTTCCGGCGGCGGGGGCGCGTCGGGGTGAAGGGACTCGATGGCGATCCGGTAGATGCTCGGGTGCGGTTTGCGATAGCCCGTCACGCTGCTGAAGGTGCACGCGTCGAGGGGGGTGAGCAATCCCAGACGATCGAGTTCCGCCAGGGCGAACGGCGCGGGGGCGGCCACGTTGCTGACCAGCCCCAGCCGATAGCCCCTGGCCTTGCATTCCGCCAGGGCCTCGCGCGCCCCCGAAATCGGATCCAAGACACCCAACCAGCCGGTCCAAAAGGCCTCGGCGATCTGACGCGCGCGATCATCGGAGGGGGTTTGGCCCGTCACTTCGGTCGCCCAGGCCGAGAGCATCGCCGCGACATCCACCTCGCGGTGCGCGGTGTCGCGGTCGGCCGAGAGCCGGGCTTCGGCGTTTCGCTCGGTGAGAAGGCGTGCGGACGACTCCAGCCGCTCGTCTTGGTCAGCGAAGAGCACCGCAGCCGCGCGACGCGCGCACGCGATCCAATTGTCCGCCTCGCGCGCGGTGCCCGCCAGCGTCCCGCCCCAATCAAAGAAGATGCTTTCAACGGCCAGCCGGGGACTCACGCCGCGCGAACTCCCGCCACGTGCCCGTGCGGTCGGCTGGGCTCCTGCTGGGTTGGCCGTGCCATCCGTTGCCTGCCTCGCAAAAGAGAAACGGCGCCGCGACGGTGCGTCCGCTGCGGCGCCGGGGTTCACAGGGAGAAGACGTCGTCATCGAAGGGATGCGCGGGCCTCGTCCCTTGCTTACGGACTGGGGGAGTCCACCGAAAACGACACGGTGGTCGGGTTCACACGAAACGTGATCGTGTCGCCGAAGGAATAGTCGCCGTCCTCGATGGTCACCGTGGCCGTCGTCCCGCTGAAGCTCGATTCGCCGACGAGCGCCCCCGTCGCCGGACTCAAGTCCCGCTCTTTGACGGCCGTCAGGGAACGTGGGAACTGTCGCGTGTAGAGGTGCGAGAAGTTCTGCTGCGTGCCCTCGACCGGTTGCCCCGCCAGATCGACCTGAGCGGCGACCGAGCTGCCCGACAGCGTGTTGCCCGCTGTGCCCGGCACGAGCTTCCAGGCGCGAATCTCGCTGTTGCTTGTGGTAAGGTTCGGATCCTGCGTTTCCACCGAGAAGGAGATCGTGTTCAGTGTCACGTCCCGCGTGATGGTCCCCCCGGTGCTCTGGACGTCCGTGTTCGGGTCGAAGTCGGTCGCGCCGAAGGCGTGCCGCAGGCCGTTCTCGTCGATCCATTCCGTCAAGGTCGAGTTCTGAATCACCAGGCGTTGACTCGTGATCGCGTCGACCCAGCTTCCATTCAGGTTGATCGTTCCCGCCGTGACGATGCTGTTGCTGTCCGGAGGGGCCAGCTCGTATCGCGGAGATTGTCCCACAAAGGCCTTGGCAATGACGGTACGGTTGTCGGCGTTGAAGTAGACCTCGATGTCGTACTCGGTATTGTTGTCCAGGACCAGGAACACGCCGGTCGTGCTCGTCTTGCTTGTCACGTCGTCGCCGTCGAGCACGACGGTCTCGCTGGTCGAGCCGTTGGTGGTATCGTCCTGCTCGAACAGCGGCTGGAACTCCGGCAGGCAGCCCGTCACGCCCAAGATCGTGCCGCAGTCGGTCTGCAGGAGCAGTCCGAAGCTTGCAAAGCAACAGAGAAACTTCACAGTCAAAGGCATGTTTAGCCCTCCCTATGGAGCCCGGAAGGAACCTTTCTCGGTCGGCTAAACGGAATTCCAACCGACGACCGATAAGGTCACTAGAACTGTATCGGCCAGGATAGAGAAAAGGCAAGAAACCTACTTGTGATTTTCTAGCGGGTCACCGGCGTTGGCACGTCGGAAGTGCCTGCAAACACTGGGCGTCGGAATCCAGACGCGACCCCGAGCGAAGATTCCTGCCGCCGAAATCGGCCAACGCACATGGCGCGGCAACGTTGGCTTGACTATCGGTCCTGGCGGGCCTTTAATTGGCGGGAGGCAAGGATTACGCAACCCACCGGGCAAGACCGTTGGGCAATACGAGGGCGGCGGAGCGAGCGGTCCGAAGGAACGGACTACTCTAACGTATTGCCTATAGGGGGATTAGAAACGAATGGTTCCTGGAAAGAGCTTCGGACGCCCCGCGGGGCAGGCCCGTCAGCCGTGACGGTTGGCCCCATGCCCCTGACAGGAGATCCGATCCAAGGCGATCATTCGGTACCGGGCTCGAAGGACGGAGCATGAGAATTACGGCCGCCCATCTCCAAGAAGCGGAATCTGGGATGGCACGTAGCCGTTGACGTCCGCAAGAGATCTCGGAAATAGGGCACGAGACGACCGAGCGGGTGCTTGGGCGAGGGAGGAAAACGATGGCAAATCCCACTAGGGATGCGTTTCGATCGACGCGGCTTGGGCTGGGCTTCTTGACGCTGGCTCTCGCCGTATGGGCCTTTACCGGAGTGGGCTGCCTCCCTCCGATGACACCCACCACCCCCGACGACGGGACCGACGACGGCACGACCATTCCGTCGGGCCCGGCGAAGCCGGTCAACAAGAGCCCGACGATCTCCATCGATCAACCCTCCGAAGATCTCCTGCTCAGCCTGGGAAGTCGGTTCACGATTACGTATACCGCGACGGATGACGACAACGACTCGACGATCTCCATCTTCCTGGATCGAGACCTCGACAACGACGACGGCGATGGGATCGTCGTCCTCTCCGGCCGGCGGGTCGATTCCCCGGAGCGATCCGTCGAGGTCGACACCGACGACTACAACATGGTCGTGGGGTCCTACCGGATCTACGCGATCATCCAAGATCCCTCCGGGAACTTCGGCACGGATTCCACGCCGCTGACTCGCATTCAGATCCTGCCCCAAGGCGTGAACCCCGGTAACTCTCCGCCGAGCCTTCGCGTGCTCAAGCCGACCGAGAACATCGGCGTGGTCCAGGGGGACAAGGTGTGTGTGCAATGGGAGGCGTCGGATGACGACACACCCACGGCCACCCTTCGTCTGGCGCTGGACTACGACCTGGATCCGACGAACGACGACCCCAACGATCCCAACTCCTTGATCGTGCTGGCCGACGGAATGGGACTCGACACGGGCGACCCGAACGACATCGATCCGAATACCGTGGATCCGAACGACGGCGATCCGAACTGCAGCTTCATCATCGACATCGACACGACCGGACAGGTCCCGCCGCGACCGGACGGCCTGCCGTACTATATCCAGGTCCGCGTGGACGACGGGATCAACCCGCCGGTGCATCGCTATGCGGTCGGCTGGCTGACCGTCCAGCGATGGGCCGAGGGCGTGGTCGATCTCCGCGAGACCGGCGAGGGCCTGGCCGGAGCGGTTTTCCAGGGTTTCCACGGACGGACGGATGTCTTCGACCCCAACTCCAAGGGCGGGCTGGCGGGCTCATCGGCCACAACCGTCGGCGACTTCGACGGCGACGGCTATGACGATTTCATCATCGCCGCGCGCTACAGTAACCCGCGGGGCCGGGGCCCGATCGGCCAGGCCTATATGATCTACGGTCGCGCCACGCGCTTCAGCAGTCGCAACAGCCTCAACAGCGTCGCCACGAACATTCGGGGTTGTCAGTTCCACGGCCCGAAGAATTGGTCGGACCATCCGACATACGGGAACGGCGGTCAAGGGGGCGATGGCGGCCTGGCCTCCGTCACGTATATCGAGGACATCGACTTCGACGGCAAGCCGGAGATGCTCTTCGGCTTTCCCGACGCCTATCCGGACGAGGACTTCGACCAGGATCCCCTAGACCAGGATGATCTCCTTTACATCGACGACTTCCGGAAGCCCTATTCCGATAACGACGACGCGGATGACTGGGGGCATGACTGGTTCAGTATGGTGGTCATGGTCTACAGCAGCCAGGAGTATCCCTGGAACCAACTGGAGCAGAAGGCGATCGACCTGCGAACGGTCGGCCAACGCGACCCGGAGGGCGTTACCAACGACGAAGGGTGGGTGCAGGTTGGTGCCACGCTGGCCAAGGGTGTTCGATTCCGTGGCGAGCACCCGGAGCGGCTCGGCGCGACGATGTTCGGCGACACCGTGGGGTCCATTCCCGATACCAATGCCGACGGTATTCCCGAGCTGCTCTTCTCCGCCCCGGAGAGCGACAGCATTGAAGAGCTGTTGCTCGAGGGCACGCAAAGCGACAAGCGTGGCCGGATCGATGTCTATCTTGGCAAGGATTTTGAGGCGTTTCATCAATGGCCTGTCAAGTCCTGGCCGGAGATCAACGCTATCAAGGTTAAGATCGGCGATACGGAGTATGGGGAGCGATTCTTCTACTGGCCGGAGTTCTACAGCGTCTTGGGCGAGCAGGCCGAGGATCGGTTGGGGCGGGCCTTGCATGCCGGCGACTTCAACCAGGACGGGTCGCCCGACATCGCCTGCGGGGCGCCCAGTGCCGATCGGAATCTCCTGACCGACAACGGTATCGCCTACATCATGTACGGTCAGCTGATCATCGGAGAGGTCAACATCGCCGAGCATCCCCGCATGGAGATCGTCGGCTCGTCCAACGGCGATCGGCTGGGTGAGACGCAGAGCGGTGTGGGCGACTTCAATGGAGACAGCATCGATGACGTCGTGATCGGCAGTCGGTACTACGATCCCCCGGGCGGGAATCCCACTGCGGAGGCCGGTTTCGCGGGGATCATTTTCGGTGGACGGCAGTTCACGGGTGAGCGAACGTACCGTGTGGAGGACATCGGAACGCCCAGCCTTCCGGGTGTCAAATTCCTTGGGGACAGACCGGGCGCACTCGCCGGCACCACCGTCAGCCCCGCAGGCGACTTCAACGGCGACGGCAGGGCCGACGTCATGATCTGTGCCCCCGGCGCGGAATACCAGTTCAGCGCCGGCGGCCGAACGCAAACCCGCGTCGGCGTATGCTATCTCGTGTTCGGCGGCAATCACCTGACCGCCGGAACGTACACGCTGGACCAGGTGGGCAGCTCGGCGGTTCCCGGCATCGTCTTCGTGAGCCCGTATGAGAAGGGCACGGCCGACGAGGCCGGTGTGGATACCTGTTTCCAGATCGGCGACATCAACGGCGACGGGTTCAGCGATATCCTGATCGGAAATACCACGGCTGACTACGTGAACCCCGTGAGCCCCTCGCAGCGACGCGCCGACGCCGGCGAGGTCTACATCGTCTACGGCAACAGCTTCGGCTCGAACGACACCGGTCGGTAGCGGAGCGTCTCGCGCCCGACTCCGGTGCCGGGCGCCCGTGGCTCCCCTCAAGATGGCACCAGCCAGGCCCGACGCGAGCAGGAAACGCGTCGGGCGTTTTCTTGCCGGAACCTCCTGCCCTGAACGGGTGAGGTCCCTGCCCGGCCGTCGGGGTGAGCCCTGACCCGAGATTTCCCGTATTTGCCTGGGGTCGACCGTCGTCTCCCAGGATGGACCATGCCCAGCTTGACGTCCACGGGCCGCGCGTGCATGGGCTCACCGCGAGCGCCCCGAGAGCCAGTGGCCACGGTGTAACCGATTCGGGTGATTCCTTGCCTGCGCGGAAAGGTCGAAACGTCCCCGCTCCCCCACCACGACGATTGGCGCTCCTTCGGGCACGCGATTACGACTCTTCGCCTGCGCTGCGCCGCGTGCGGTCGGGGACCCGTCGAAACGGCTCCATCCCTGCCGGGAGCCGCGCAAACGTCATGAAGCATCAACCATCCTCCGGCCGCGGCGGGTCTCCCGCGACGGCAGAGGAACTACGTGGTGACGGATTCGTCGTGGTTGCGATAAGATACGCCCACCGTCGATCGGCCGAGGGCGGCCGGAAGCGGGAGGGGCGGATTCGTGCCGAACACGTCGGCGTGCGGATCGAGCTCCTTTGGGCGGATACCGCGATGAGGACCCCCTTCGTCATGACGATGCGGCTTTTAGGGGCGCTGCTGCTGGTCCACGGGCTCGCCACGTCCGCGGCGGCGGAGGCGCCCTCGGCGCCCGGCGTCCGCGAGGCCCTCGATCGAGCCGGAGAGCTGTTGCAGGCGGCCAAGCCGCGAGAGGCCTTGGCTGCCCTCCGACCGGCGCGAGAGCTCGAGCCCGACAACCCGTGGCTGTGGTTCTATCATGGCCTCGCTTCCGCGCGGCTCGGCAACTACTACGACGCCCTGGAGAGCTACGATCGCGCGCTGGATCGCCTGGCCGAACTGGGCGACCCCGATCCCGATCTGCGGGCGCTGCTCCGTCGAAATCGGCGGCGCGCGCGTCGCGAGGTCCTGCGCTTCGAAGCGCGGATCGGATTTGCCTACGACACCAACGTCAGCTACCTCGGCGACGCCGGCAACCAGGCCGACATCGTCGCGGGCGAGTCCGACGGCAAGTTCAGCTCCGGTGTCGAGGCCTGGTACGCCCCGATCGCGACGTCGGAGAATCACCTGAGCTTCGGGGCTCGCCTGGGTCATGCCTGGCACTTCGACATCGACGAGTTCGACTACCAGGACTACGGTGGATCCGTCCGGTACGCCCGACGGATCGCCGACGAGGTCGAGCTGGCGCTGCGATACGACTACGACTTTGAATTGTTGGGTAACCAGTCGTTTCTGTCGCAGCACCTGCTTACACCGAGCGTCTCGTACCTCTGGTCCGGGGGCTCGCCCCTGTTCCGGCCCGAGCGGACGAGCCTGTACTACCAGTTCGCCGCACAGGACTTCCGCTACGAGGTCGAATCGGAATTCGACCGCGACGGGGTTGTCCACGCGTTGGGGCTCGAGCAGCGGTTCTCGTTCCGGCTGGTGCCGCAGGCCCCGAAGCCCGGGGAGTTGACGCTGGGCTATCGCCTCGCGAGCAACTCGACCCGCGGCAGCGAGTTCGACCAGACGAGGAACGACTTCTATGTCGGTGTGGCCGTACCTGTCTTGAACCCGCTTGAGCCGAGCCGGTACCTGCTCTTGCCCGACAGGGAGCTTCTCTTCCGCTTCGGCGCGAGTTGGGAGTTGGCCGACTACTGGCAGAAGAGCGTGCAGGATCGCCGCTTCCAGCATCGAGACGACTACATCAAGACGTTCGGCTTCTCGCTCTCGCAGACGCTGCTCGACGACCCGGACGCAGGCGAGATCACGTTGCACGGGATCATCCATTGGACCGACGCCCGCTCGAACGTCGTGCTGCCCGAGACCTTCGCCCAGCCCTACACCTACGACAAGGTCCTGTACGGCCTGCAGCTCGAATGGGCATGGTGACGGCGGCGGCGATCAGGGCGGGAAGAGCCGGGATCCAGGGCTCGAAGGCGTCTCGCTTTGCCTTGGGAGAACGAAGTGACTACGATGAAGAAAGGGCGGTACGCACCGTTCCGACCCGACGGGGAGGTGGGGATATGACCATCCGATCCAACATGTTCCTGATAGGGGCCGGCGGGCTGCTCATTGTCTTCCTGACGGGCTGCCAGCAGCAGATGGCGAGGATCTTCCACACGCCGGAGCCGCATAGGCCCCACGTCGTGATCGACGACAGTGAGGCGATTCTGGCCGCCGATCTGTCGGACGATACGAGTCCTACCACGACCGCCCCAAGTGCCGTCACCAAGCCGTCCACCCAACCCGCGTCGGCGACCGGCTACACCGCCCCGAGTCGGCGGCTGCAAGCGATCACGTTTGCCTCGCTGTTGGGGGCGAGGACCGCCGCGGCGAGCGTCTTCGGCGCCGGCACGGAGGCGGGCGAGGCCAGCATCTCGGCCACGCGAGATTTCGGGGGTGCGGTGGGGGCCGCGGGCCTGGGGGCGACCTTGCAGCGAACCATCGCGGATATCTCCGGTCAGCCGGGATTGCAGCGGGGGTTTGCGGCGGGTCTACGCTTTGCGGGCCCCAATACGATCCTCCGGGCGGGGGCCAATCCGCTCAGCGGACAGAACGGCCGGTGCAGCGAGCTGGTACGCGCGGGATTGTTCCCGAATCAGGCCGCCTGCCAGCGATTCTTCGGCAAGAAATGATCCCGGTGAGCCGTTGCAGCGCGACCGCCGCGGCCCCGGGCCGCACGGGACGGTCGGCGAAACCTGAAATGCCATGAACGCAAATCATCCCCATTGCCGGCGCCGGCCCGTCACGGCGCGACGAAGGAGTCGTCTGGCCGCCCTGCTGAGCGGTTTCCTCATGGTGGCCGGCTGCACCGTGGATGTGGGGGACCTTCTTGCCCCGCTGGCGGACTATACAGGCGGTCACCCCGTGGTCGCCTACGCCGGGCCCGATCAGACGGTGACGACGACGGTGGGCTCCAAGACGACCGAGGTGGAGCTCGACGGCTCCGGGAGCTTCAGTCGGTTGGGTTTGCCGCTCGAATACGCCTGGACAGAGCAGGGCACCCTCCTCGCCCAGGACACGGCCACGCCGAAGCTCGCGTTTGACGTCGGCGATCACAGCATCGTGCTGACCGTTCGGGACAGCCAGGGCAACATCGCCGCCGATAGCGTCAAGGTGACGGTGGTCGAGGGGACCCTCAAACCCCAGCCGGGCGTCTGTGCGGCCGCGGCACCCTTGATCGTCGGCGCCGGCCTGCTCGCCGTGACAATCTTGACCACCCCCCGACGTCGGTGCAGATCGACAGACCGGAGAACAAGCTGAGGCGAAAGCCTGGCCGAGCTCAGCAGCCCTCAGGCCGTTTCCCTCAACGATTGCGTTGCCTGACACGACAGGCGAATCGGTCCGGTTCGCTCGGGGTGCTTGCCCGTCTTCGTGCGGAAGAAGCCGGCGATCCTGGCCATATCCGTCGCGGGATCGCCCGTGAGGTGGATCAGCGGCCCGAAGCCGCCGACCTTGTTCGGATAGTCCAGAAACGCGCAGAGCACCGGGAGCTTCGCGCTGCGGGCGATGTGGTAGAAGCCGGACTTCCAGTACTCGACCCGCTTGCGGGTCCCCTCCGGAAGGATGGCAACGGCCAGCCGCGGGCTGTTCCTGTACTCTTGGATCAATTGCGAGACCATCTTCTGCGGGCCGGTACGGTTGGTCGGGATGCCTCCCAACCAGCTCAGCAGCGACCGGAACGGCCAGCGGAAGACCGTATGTTTCGCCATCCAGCAGACCCGAAAACGTCGAAAGGAGAAGGCGACGGCCAGGCCGAGGACGGCGTCCCAGTAGCTCGTGTGCGGACCGCCGACGACGAGGTACTTCTGGAGATGGGGGACCTGTCCGACCGTCCGCCAGCCCCAAACCCGGAGCAGAAACTGGGCCAAGGCCCGCAGGAAGGGCGCGACGACGGGGGTGTCCGTAATCAGGTAGGCCGGCACGTTGGACTGGGTCGATGGCGTCTCGATCTTCCGGACTCCGTTAAAGGACGCACGGGAAGCCAATCAGTATACACGGAGACGCCGCCCATAGCACCTGCCGCAATGCCCTGCCCGAACCGTTGACGTGAAGAGCCGACGGAATCCCGCTATCATGCAGGCACCATGCCGACCGCGTCGAACGAACTCGAAGGCCCGCGCCCGCCTCGGCTGGATCGCGAGACCCAACGCGAGCTTGCCGCCCGCGCGCGGACGCTCAAGCCCAGCGTGCAGATCGGCGCGCGAGGGTTGAC
>CAZKCX010000119.1:0-12726 GCA_964550865.1 uncultured Planctomycetales bacterium | reverse complement strand
CAGCAACCGTGGCATGCGTTGCCCTGTCCATAGTCGCACAACTTGTGAAACGCGGCACTAAGCATGCACTGCTGGCACAGCAGTGGCACACTGTAGGACGCGCCCTCGCAACCGTGCAAACCCATTGGTAAGGAAAGGATGCAGGCGATGTCACAACGGATCACCCGTCGACGAATGCTACAGCAGACGGCCGTCGGAAGCATGGGATTGGCCCTTGGAAGCAGCGGCAAGCTGGTACGCGGAGCCTCGGCGAACGAGCGCATCCACGTGGCCTTCGTCGGCATCGGCGGACAGGGCGGCTCGAATCTGAGCAACGTCAGCAAGCATCGGGACCTGTGCAAGGTCGTCGCCCTCTGCGACGTCGACGAGAAGCGGGCCGGCAAGAACTTCGATCGCTTCCCGGCCGCCAAGAAGTTCCACGACTACCGCAAGATGCTCGACGCGATGCACAAGGACATCGACGCCGTCGTCGTCAGTACGCCCGACCACACGCACTTCCATCCGGCGATGGCGTCCATGCAGCTCGGCAAGCACCTGTATTGCGAAAAGCCCATGGCCCACGCCGTCGGCGAGGTCCGGGCAATGACCGAGCTCGCCGCCAAGAACAAGCTCGCCACGCAGCTCGGCTGTCAGCGGCATGAGTACGGCAACATGCGGCGGATGGTGGAGATCGTCCGGTCCGGTACGATCGGCGAGGTCCGCGAGGTCATCGCCACCAAGGGTGGTGACCGCGGCATGCCGCCCATGCCGACGGAGTTCCCGCCCGTGCCCGACCACATGAAGTGGGACCTGTGGATCGGCCCGGCCGAGATGCGTCGCTACACACCCGAGATCGCTCCGTACAAGTGGCGGTTCTGGTGGGATTACGGCACGGGCGAGACGGGCAACTGGGGCTGCCACATCCTCGACATTCCCTATTGGGCCCTCGGCCTCAAGCACGCCACGAAGGTGTTCGCATCGGGACCGCCCGTCGACGAGGAGCGAACGCCCAAGGCCATGAAGACGAGGTTCGAATTCCCCGCACGCGGCAGCCAGCCGCCCGTGACACTGCATTGGATCCACGGCAAGGACTGCGACGCGATAAAGAAGGAACGGGACCTGCCGACGGCGGGGTGCGTGCTCTTCATCGGCAGCAAGGGCATGCTGGCGGCCGACTTCAAGAAGCACAAGCTCTATCCGGAGGAGGAGTTCGCCGACTTCACACCGCCGCCCGAGTCGATCCCCCCCTCGCCGGGTTTCCGCAAGGAGTGGCTGCTGGCCATCAAGGGCGGCAAGCCCGCGAGCTGCAACTTCGACTACACCGGCCCGCTGGCCGAGACCGTGCTGCTCGGCAACCTGGCGTATCGCGTGGACAAGGACTTCGACTGGGACGCCAAGAATCTGAAGGCCAAGGGGTGCCCGGCGGCCGAGCCGCACATCCATCCGACCTACCGCAAGGGGTGGGAGGTCTGACGCGCGTTTCGGCAGGCCTGCCGACTCGTTCGTGTGCTGCCGAAGGCAACGTATTTGGCGCCGGGCCGGCCTCAGGCCGGTCAGTCGATTCAGAGCCGGCCTGTCCCCAGGCCGGTCGACTACCCGCGGCGAATAGGATCGGCCGGGGACGAGGACGGCCAGGCTCCGCAACAGATCGCCACAGCCAGCTCGGCGTATGAGAGCAAACGTTCTCCCTACCGACGGACCCCGAAGGGGTTGTTCGGCTACTTCACCGCGCCCATCGTCATGCCCTTGCTGAGCTGCGTCTGGAAGACGGCGAAGACGATCAGTACGGGGGCGGCCGCGAGGAACAGCCCCGCGCAGAGCAGCGGGATGTTCGTCGTGTACTGCCCGCGGAGGTTCGCCACGCCGACCATCAGCGTGCGGGCGGACTCCTCCTGAAGGATCAGCAGGGCGAAGAGCAGCTCGTTCCACATCCACAGGAAGTTCAAGATGCCCAGCGTGACGATGGCCGGCTTGGCGATCGGCACCATGATCCGCCAGAGGATCTGGAGGTGGTTCGCGCCGTCGACCTTGGCCGCCTCTACCAACTCGGTCGGCACGCCGCGGAGGTAGGACGTCATAAGGTACGTCCCGAACGGTACGGCCAGCGTGACGTAGACGAGCACGAGCCCGAAGTACTCGTTGAGCAGGCCCATGCCGTGGAGCATCGTATAGAGCGGGATCAGGATGATCTGCGGGGCGATCATCATCGACCCGAGGATCGCGAAGAACGCCGCTCGCCTGCCGGTGAACCGCAGATGGCTCAGGGCGTAGCCGGCCATGCAGCACACCACCCACGTCAGCAAGACGGCCGAGACGACCACGATGGCTGAGTTGCCGAGGTACTGGCCCACGTGCCCGTAGTGCCAGGCGTTGGAGAACTGCTTGAGCGTCGGCTCCGACGGCAGGCCGTAGCGGTTGAAGAGGTGCTCCTTCCGCGACTTCAGCGCGGTCATGACGACGAAGATCAGCGGGTAGATCGTGCTGACGCTGACGGCGCCGAGCGCGAGCACGATGCCCGCGCGCCCGATCTTGCGACGCGTGAAGGTCCTTCGCGTATGGGGAGGTGTGGCCTTGCCTGCGCTCATCTTGCTTCGGCGCCCTATTTCGTTTCTTGACCTCGTACAACCGCCAGATCCAGCCCTTCATCATTCGCCGGCCGGTAGATTGCCGTCCGCGCCCGCCTGTCGTCAGTCGGGTCCGACCGGGCTGGGGACAGCCCGGCTCGGTTGGGTGATTGAACCTTCCAGGGACTGCGGCGGGCGTGCCACATGTGCTGTGTTCTCCTGCAGACAGCCGACGGTGGTTCAGTCCTCATCTTGCGCCATCAACCGGATCTGCAGGGCGATGACGCCGAAGACCAGCACGAATAGCGCGCAGCCCAGCGCGCAGGCATAGCCCATGCGCCGCGCCTCGAACGCCTTCAGGTACAATTCGTACTCGACGAGCGTCGTGGCGTAGCCCGGCCCGCCGCTCGTCATGACGTAGATGAACGCGAACAGGCTCGTGAACGACCACACGATCAGGTTGACCGCCCAGAACTCAATCACATGTCGCAGCGACGGAACGACGATGTACCAGAGGTATCTCCAACCCGATGCCCCGTCGAGCCATGCCGCCTCGAAGATGCTCTTGGGCACCGCCGCCAGGCCGGCCAGGAAGACGATCACGCCGTGGCCGAAGATGCACCACAGGATGACGAGCGTCAGCGTCGGCAAGGCGGTGTTCGGATTGCCGAGCCAGTCGAGGCAGACGGCGTCCATGTCGATCGGCGCCGACCCGATCGTCGTCAGTGCCTTGTTCAGCGGCCAGAAGAGGAGTTCGATGCCGCGATTGACCGGCCCGTTCACGCGAAGCAGCGCGGTGAAGAGCGTGCCGACGATTACCGGGGAGAGCACCGACGGCAGAAAGAACGCCATGCGAAAGAACCGCCAGCCGGGCACCTCGGCGTGGATCAGGATCGCCAGCACGAGCGACACGGTGATCCACAGCGGGACGGCCATCACGAGGAGGATGTTGTTGCGCAGCGCGGTCTTGAAGACGTCGTTGGTGAGGAGCTCCCGATAGTTGGCCAGGCCGACGTACGTCGCCGACTCCATGCCGTTCCACTGCGTGAAGCTGTGCCACACCGCGCTGAAGGCGGGCACAGCCTTGAAGACCACGAGCAGCAGAAAGGCGGGCGCGAGAAAGAGCCATCCGAAGAGGACGTCCGATCTTCGCTTGGTCAGCGTCATGGCGTGGAGGCCTTCCTCGCGCGTTCGCCGGCGGCCACCTTCTCGATCGCGGCCGCGGCCGCGGCGACGTCCGTCTGTCCGCTCATGATCCGCTGGATCTCGCGGCGGAGGGCGTCCAGGACGGCCGTCGGGACCCGGCTGAGCAGGTCCGGCTCGCCACGGCCTTCGGAGATCCACGCATCGATCTGCTTGGCGCTCGGGTCCTCAATCAGGCCGTGATCGTAGCCCTGATTGGCGGGGAAGGAGCCGACCTCGGTGAGGAACGTCTTGGCGTTCTCCTCGCCGGCGATGAAGGCGATGTAGTCCCACGCTTTGTCCTGCCGCTCGGCACACTGTGTGATCCCGTAGGCGAAGCCGCCGCCGACGGGGAACTTGCCCGCGTTCGGGCCGGGCTGGAACACGGGGCACGTCATGACGCCGAGGTTCTCCGGGCCGAGGATCTCGCCGAACTCCTTCCAGTGCGCGACGTCGCTGAGCAGGCCGAGGAAGAAGACTGCGTCGCCGCGCATGAAGACCTCGCCGGCGTCGGGGAAGAGCGGCGTGGACATCATGCCGCGCTGGAAGCAACCCTTGTCGCTCAACTCCTTGATCTTCTCGAGCAGCAAGGTGATCTTCCGGTCGGTCCAGTTGATCTCGCCGCGGAGGAGTCGGTTCCGGTCTGCCGCCGAAAGCGTCTGGTGGTGCGAGCAGTTGATGAACCATTCGCCCCAGCTCCCTTCGCGCTGGCCGGCTGCGATGCCGGCCTTGCCCGCCTTCTTCGCGATCGCACAGACGCGGAGGAACTCGTCCCACGACTGCGGCCGCTTCGCGGGATCCACGCCGATCTCCTTCATCAGGGCCTTGTTGTAGTACCACACCAGCCCTTGCACGGCGATTGGGACGGCCAGCACGGCGCCGTTCGGATCGAAGCCCTCGCACGACAGCTCCCAGCCCACGATCTGCTTCCGGATCTTCGGCGTGAGGTACGGATCGAGCGGGATCAGGCTGTCGCGCTGGTCCAGCACGCGAAAGCCCTGGTGCAGCATGACGACGTCGGGGCCGCGCCGGGCCGAGGCCGCTGCCATGAAGATCTGATAGTACTCGGTGTGCGACTGCGCGACGTGCTTGATGCGGATGTCCGGGTTGCGGCCCTCGAACGCCTTGTCGCTCTCCATCAGCCACAGACCGACGCCCTTGGACGGATCGGCCGCATGCCAGTCCCACACCGTGATCGTCGGCTTGCCCGCGGCATCGGAGGCGCTGTCGCCCTTGCCGCAGCCGACGATGTGCGGGCACGCGGCGATCCCGAGCAGCGTGACACAAAGCGGCATCCATGAACGTGCTTGTCGAGTCATGGGTTCGCCCTTCCACCCAGCGTCGAAAAAGCGGTGCGTATCCCAGAGTCGTTGGCAGGCAATCGTACTTGACTTCCTTGCGTGTGACCAGAACGGCCCCGTAGCAGGGCCATCTTGGCCGTGAAGCACAGGCGTCCGCTGACGGTGTGTATTTCGCGCCGGCGAAGTGGTACCTTGTCGCGATGCTGCGAAGGACGCGGACAGGCTGCGAAGGAGACCCTCCATGAACGACGGTGATCTAACGAGACGGGACATTCTCGCAAAGGGCTCAAAGACCGCGCTCGGCGGGGCCCTCGCCGGCGGAGCGCTGGCCGCTCTAGCCGAGCCCGCGCCGGCGGAGGCGCCAGACAACCCGCTGCCATCCGATCGGAAGATCCGTATCGGCGTCGTGGGCGGCGGATTCGGCGCGAGTTTTCAATGGCACGAAGACCCCAACTGCATCGTACACGCCGTGAGCGATCTGAGGCCCGATCGTCGCCGGCGCCTCATGAAGACGTACCAGTGCGACAAGTCGTACGAATCGCTGGAGAAGCTCATCCTCGACAAGGACATCGAGGCGGTGGCCATCTTCACCGGCGCGCCCGACCACGCGCGTCACGTCCTGATGACGATGGATGCCGGCAAGCACTGCATCAGCGCCGTCCCCGCCTGTCTGACGCTCGAGGACGCCCACAAGATGAAGGAGAAGAAAGAGCAAACCGGCCTGACGTATATGATGGCCGAGACCAGCTACTACCGGCAGCACTGCATCGCCGCTCGCAAGCTCTACCGGGACGGCGCGTTCGGCCACCTCTTCTACAGCGAGGTCGAGTACTACCACCCCGGCATCGGCGCGGAAAAGGACGGGCTCAGCTGGTGGAACGGCAAGAAGACCTGGCGGCACGGCCTGCCGCCCATGTGGTACCCGACGCACTCGACCGGGCTGCTCGTCGGCGTAACGGGCGAGCACTTCACCGAGGTGTCGTGCCTGGGCTGGACGAACCCGGACGACCCGGCGTGGAAGGACAATGCCTACGACAACCCGATCAGCTCGGCGATGGCGCTGATGAAGACCGACCGCGGGAACATGTGTCGCTGCGGCGTCTTCTGGGACGGCACCGCCCACGGCGAGCGAGCCCAATGGTTCGGCACGAAGATGACGTACTACATGCCCGGCAGCGGCCAGCCCTTCGCCATGCGGGGGCCCGGAGCGCCGAAGTGGGGCGGACGATTGCCGAACTTCTATCACATGCTCCCGAAGGCCATGCGGCACTCCAGCGGCCACGGCGGATCGCACACGTTCCTCACGCACGAGTTCATCGCGGCGCTCGTCGAGGAGCGCGAGCCCTCCGTGAACCTCTACGAGGCCCTGGCGATGACCGTGCCGGGCATCGTCGCGCACCAGTCGGCCCTCAAGGGCGGCGAACAGCTCGAGGTGCCGGACTTCGGCAAGGCGTAGCGATGTATGCAACGCGGCCTAGCCGAGTCGACGCGGAAGAGATCCACCGAACACAATGCGGGAGACCGGAGCTATGAAGGCTTTTCGTTGCGGAACATCCATCGTGATGCTCGCCGCTTGCGCATGCATCCTGATCGCATTGCCAGGGCGGGGGCAGATCTCGGACGACGAGCTGATCACGCACGGGGGCGACTGGGTGCGCGATTACCAGTTTCGGCCCATCGCCAAGCAGGCCGATCCCGAGGCCTCCGGCCGCATCGTCTCGCCCGCCGTGAAGGGCACCACCGGCGCGTGGCGATGCACGGTCGAGCCCGGCCCGAGCTGCAAGGGCGCGGGCATCGTCGTCCTGGCCGACGCCGACGGGACCGGCGGGCTCGAATGCCTGATGGGCGGCACGGGCGAGATGCGCGGCTTCCTGCTTCGGACCGCCAACGGCAAGGTCCTCTGGCAAGACGCCTGGGCGCCGTGGATCGATTACGAGCCGTGCATCGTCGAGGTCGTCGTCGAACCGGGCCGCGTCCGCGCCCAGCTCTTGCACTTCGACGGCGAGACGCTGATCTCGCAGAGCGAATGGGTCGAGGTGGACAAGGCGCTAGCCGCCGAACCCGGGCTCATGGGGCTCATGACCGACAAGGGCATCGGACGATTCTGGGGCTGGCGGATTGCGGATAAACCCCTGGCGGCCGCCACACCGGACGCGCCGAACAAGCGCCGCATTGTCCCCGGCGAGGAATGGGCCATCGTCGGCCCGATGACGTGGCAGTGGAAGACGGCCCGGAGGGAGGTCGTCCGCCAGACGGCCAACGTCGAACGCGCGTGGCTGCTGAACAAGAACATCCGCGGCGCGCATCGCACGTGGACGTGCAAGGTCCGGGTCTCGCCGCCGTCCGGCGGCGCAGGACTGGTCTTCCAGGGCGGCGAGGACAGCAAGAGTGGCTTCCTGGCTTGGCTCGGCGGGACGTACGGCAACGGCTGCCTGATCCTCTACGACCTGTCCAAGGGTTACCGCGGGGCGATCTGGTCGGGCCCGCAGGGCAAGTGGAAGTACAACACGGCGTACACGCTCGTCGGCGAGACCAAGCCCGGCCACGTTCGCGCCAAGCTCCTGGCCGAAGACGGCAAGACCGTCCTCAGCGAGAGCCCGTGGCGGAAGTACGATGCGGCCGTCACCGACCGCGCGGGCGTCCTGGGCTTTCATACCTGGAAGGGACCCTCGGAGTTCTGGGGCTTCGCCGGCGCGACGGAGGGGCTCACCGGCGAGGGCGACCGGACAAAGGCCAGCGCGGACGCGTCCGACGAGGGCTTCCAGCGGACGCGCGTAAACGGCACGCTGCACCTCGTGCACGCCGGCGCCGAGACCCACAGATGGCTGAACGCGTCACGCGCCGGCACGCACGGCCTGTGGCGGGCGAGGCTGACACCCAAGGGCGACGGGACGTTCGATTTGCTCTTCCAGGCGTCCGATCGCGGCACGAAGGGGTTCGTCGCCCGGCTGGCCGTGCAAAAGGGCAAGGGCACGCTGCGGCTCTTGGAGCTCCCGGAGCGCACGCTCTGGTACAGCAAGCCCGTCCCCGTCACGGCGGGTGCGACCTATGTGCTCGAGGGGATGTCGACGACCGATCGAGTTCGCGCGCGTCTCTACGCCGGCGACGGGAAGAAGCTCCTGGCCGACAGCGACCAGCACTACGTCTCCGACAAGCACAACGCGCGCAAGGGCTGCCTCGGCGTGCGGGCCTCCGGCGATGTGGAGTTCTTCGACCTGTCGTTCGCGCCGGAAAAATAGGGGGCACATCGGGAACCAGACGAGACCCAGAAGCCTTTCGCGGGCGACCCGATCCACGGCTTGTTATCGCGGGAGGCGGTTGCTAGACTGCAGGAGGCTGGCTTTCATTCGAGGGCCGATCCCTTCGTAAGAGAGCGCCATCGTGTCGACGTCGTCCCCCCGAACGAATCCTGCGAAGACGCCAAGCGTGCCGAAGGTTGCCGATGTCCCCAGTCGCCGGTCGGTGGCCTGGCGCTCGTTGACTTGGCCCATCGGCGCCGGGCTCGTCGGCGGGCTGCTGTTCGGTTTCGCCCAGTCCCTTTATCTGGGTTGGGGGCATCATTTGCTCCTGGCGTGGCGCCGATGGCTCGACGCGCTCAGCTACGCCGGCCTGAGCAACGCGATTCTCTGGGCCTTCGTGGGCGCGATCTTGGGACTGGTGTGTGTCGTCCTGCTCCTCGTGGGCGGCCTACTCCCGCGCTGGGTCCGGTTCGTCGGCCTCGGATTGTTACTGCTCCTCGCGGTTGTCAGAGCGTTGCGGTCCTGGGTGGTGGCCCAAGACACGGAGATGGAGCTGGCCAAGCTGGGCTTGCACACCTGGATGCTCGGCATGTGGGGCTACATGCTGGTAGTGACCTCTGTGGGCTGCGTTGCCGCACGTCGGCCTAAGGGCTGGTTCTTGCGGCGCTTAAGGGCCGCGGGGCGGGTGCTCTGCTGGGGTGCAATCGGAGTCCTGGGGGTTTGTCTGGGCGTCCAGTGGTATGAGCGCCCGACGCTCATGGCATCAACAGCGAGATGGAAGGTGGGTTCTGCCCCTCCCCTTTCACGAAGCCACCGACCCAACATCCTGTTCGTCGTCATCGACACGCAGAGGGTCGACCGTCTCGGGTGCTACGGATACGATCGCCCGACGACACCACGTCTCGACGCGTTCGCCGAGGATACGGCCGTCTTCGAGAACTGCCTTTCCGCCGCCGTCTGGACGCTCCCGTCGCATGCATCGATGTTTACCGGCTTATTTCCAAGCGAGCACGGCGCGGTCTACGGCTCTACAGTTCTGGATCCGCAGTTCAAGACGATGGCCGAGATGCTCTCGCGCCTGGGCTATGACACGGTCGCCTTCAGCAACAACATCTGGGTCAGCCCGGGCTGCGGGCTGGACAAGGGGTTTCACGAATTCGTCCTGCCCATGGGTCTGTACGAAGCGCGGGGGACAAGCGTGTTCTTCCTGCTGGACGAAGTATTGTACCCGAAGCGGCTCGTGGGCAAGTGGTTGGGCACGGCCACCGCGCAGGATCAGGGTGCCAAGTACACCAACCAACTCATCGAGCGTTGGCTCGCCGGTCACGCCAGGGAGGAGCCCTTCTTCCTCTTCGTCAACTACATGGAGCCGCACTCTCCCTTCCGGCCTCACCTGCCGCACCGAAAGATCTTCGTCGAGTCGGAAGGCATCGATGCGTCGTATCGTCACGAGTGGATTTTCGAGCGCCTTGTCGAGTTCTCCCTGCTCAAGCGCGATGTGATCGCGTCCTCCGATTGGGATCTGGTCAACGACATCTACGACGCCGAGGTCAGGCTGATGGACGACTTCGTCGGAGAACTTCTCGAGATCGTCGCGCGCCATGTGCCCATCGACGACATGCTCATCATCATCACCTCCGATCACGGCGAGAACCTGGGAAATCATCACTTGATCCACCACTCCTGGAGCGTCTACGACACGCTGGCCCACGTCCCGTTGATCGTGAGATATCCCAAGCGACTCGGTCCGGGTCGCCGGAAGGAATTGGTGCAGACGATCGATATCCTTCCGACCGTCATGGATGCCGCGTTGGGCAAGCCTGTCCCGACGCCGTCGAGGTTCGGACGTTCCCTCCTCCCGGAACCCGGCGCGAGCTCCGTCACGAGCACACGTTCGACCGACTCTGCCCCGACGAGTACTCCCGAGAGAGTCGCGGTCGTGGAGTTGGTGGGGGTCGCGAGCCCTCTGCTCGACTGGGCCGTGAAGCTCGATCCACAGTTTGATCGGGGCCCCTTTGACGGAATCTATCGTGCAATCCGGAAGGGCCCGTGGAAGTACATCGTGAACCCGGACGGTCGCGAGGAGCTTTACAATGTCCCCCAAGATCCGGGAGAACTCACGGACCTCGCCCAGGATCGGCGCGATGTCACGCAGCGAATGGCACGCGCCCTCCGTGCGTGGCTCAAGCGGACCAAACCGTACCCAGGATTGGGGGAGGGCAGGAGCATGTCGGGGCTGGACGACGAAGCCCGACGACGACTCCGCCATCTGGGCTACGTCCAGTAGCTTATCCGGAGGCGGCCGGCTGTTGTCACGGAGCGAACCCAGTGATGCCACGCGGCGTCTGCCAGCGTCGTCAGGATTTCCGCAACAGCTCGAGCATCGTCCGGTCGAGCTTGTGGCCCTTGAACGACTCGTACTTGACGTCCTTCCGCTCGCTGTCGAGCACGCCGAACCCACCGCGGAATTCCCATAGCGCCCAGCCCCAGCCGGCTGCCTTCCAGATCGACAGGTTGTCGCGCATCCACGCCAGTGCGACCTCGTGCGGGGTCCGGTTGTAGCACCCCCACTCGCCGACGTGCACGCCCACGCCTTTGGATTGGATCTCCCGCCACGGGCTGAAGAGATCCTTCGCCAGGCGGTCCTTGTCCCACCGGCCGAAGCCGATGACTAGGCCTATGAGCGGATACTTGAAGTCGCTCTGCTTCACGACGGTCGGCCACGTCGGCACGGATCGGTTCGTCAGCCACGGCGCGCCCTGCGCGGACCACGAGGCCTTGTAGTGCGAGAGCGTCGGCGGTGCGTAGCCCCGCGTGCTCTGGACGAGGCGGAGATCGACGATGCCCTCGACCGGGGTCATGCCGATGTTCAGGCCGTCGGCGAAGATGAGCCGGTCCGGGTCGATCCGGCGGATGGCCGTCACCAACGCGCGGACGATCTCTTCGTATTCTCCTTGCGCGATGATGTACTTGCCGAAGTCGGGCAGTTGGGCCTTGAGCAGCGCGGTCAGATGCTCATCGGCCAGGCAGAAGGGCGGCTCGTTCATCAGGTCGAAGCTGAGCCGCTCGCTGGGGATGCCCTTGTAGCGTTTGGCGAAGTGCTCCCAGTGATGGACGGCCGCCGCAAGGGCCCGTTTGCGCTCCTCCGGCGGGCCCTGGAAGAGCTGCGCGGGGTCGTCTTCCGGCCGCGTTACGCAGTAGCCGGGGATGCGGTGGAAGTTCAGGTTGACGTGGATGCCGTATTGCTTGCCGAGCTCGATCGCCTGGTCCACGAACTTCAGCGGCCTCTCGTCGATGTTCAGCCAGTCGTTGCGGTCGGCCCAATTCCAGTACGACATCGGCAGGCGGACGAAGTCGAACCCCCAGTCGGCGATGATCTCGAAGTCCTGTTCGCGGAACCACGTCGGCTTGCGCCCCCAGCCGAACATCTCTTGCAGGTTGAAGCCCCGCCAACGAGGGATCTTCGCCGCGTCGACCTTCTTCGGCGCCGGGCCCGGCCTCGTCCGAGGCCCACCGCCGTCCGACTTCTCATTCCGATCGGCGCTCCGTCCCGTTTGCGTCATGCCCGCAATCGCTCCCGCCGCCGTGGCCTGAATGAAGTCGCGTCGTGTCATAGTCTCCGCCCGTTCCCGTGCGTTTGTGTTCCCTGTGCGCCGGGTGCCCCATCGCTTTCGCGGTGGGGAACACGAATCGAGGCAAGAGAATTCGCGTCCCCCGCGGCTGAGCCGTGGGCCACCCGACCGATGCACCTGGATTCCGGGTACGTCAAGACGCGCCCTACCTCACTATGTCTGAAGCACAAGACGCTGCAGTACTATTCCTTTGTCCGACAAGACAACGACTCCGATAGGATCATATGGGGGACGCAACTCCAGCACCAAGACACTTGCCGCATTGGACAGATCGAGCTGCGAGGTGTGGTTGTAGTTCCTCAGTCTTCGGCCCAAGCGATCGGCGTCTTTAGGGTAGCTGTATACCTCGACGGGCTTTCCGAGAACCTCGATCACTTCGGACCTGCTCATGCCCGGCTGGACGACTTGCCGAAAGCTCCATGCAGGGATGATCTTCGCGTTGAGAAACACATAGGCCAGGAAGACAACGGGTGGGCCCACCGCCAGCAGAATCGCCGTCTTGCGTCTCGCCGTTACCATCGCTGAAGCTCCGTTGTCGTGTAGCGTGCACCTTGATACACCATTCGATAGACGTATGTGGATCCCAGGTGCGTCAACACGCATCCTACCTCGCCATCCCCCAATGGGAGGGCGTGAAGCCCTCGCCTTCAGGCGACACCTTTCAGGTACACGAAATCATCCGTTTCGATCTTGCATCACTCCGCTTACCGCAAGGAATGCCGCAATACATCAACGTCTGCCGAAACCACCGGGACGGTTTCTTTCAGAGCCGGGCCGCCCTCGGCCCGGTCTATCCCGCGTACCGATAGGAATCGACCGGCCTGGGGAC